>CALVNA010000005.1 GCA_944349535.1 uncultured Clostridia bacterium | reverse complement strand
AGCACTTTCAAGTTTTTCAGCCTTTGCAAGCTCTTGTTCAATAAGTTGAAGTTTGTTTCTGACAGTTTGGCTTTCCATTTCACTGACTTGCAAATTATCTGCTGTTTCAACAAGACTTGAAGAAAATTGTTCAATCTTTTCCTTATCTTTTGCAATTTCAACTTCAACCGAACTGATAAGGTTTCGAACCTTTGCAAGCTCTCTGCGATTCAGTTCAAGCTTTTCAGCAGTTTGTTTAAGCTCTTGATCAATTTGCTCAAGTCTGATATTGAATTTGACAATTTCATCCCCAAGCGTTTCAATTTCACGTTCTCTTCCCATAATGTTTGAAGATTCTGCTTTTTTGCTTCCTCCAGTCAATGAGCCTTGAGGATTGACAACATCACCGTCAAGCGTTACTATTCGAAAAGCATAGCCACTGTTTTTTGCAAGATCAACTGCTACCTGCAAATTTTCAGCAATCACAGTTGAGCCAAGCAAATTGCTCACAACATTGTCAATTGTTTTGTCATAGTCAACAAGCTCAGAAGCGATGCCATAAACACCCTGCTTTCCGTCAACATATTTGCGGTCAATACTCCTTCTTTTCATTGAAGTGATTGGCAAAAAGGTTGCCCTGCCAAAAGAATTTTCCTTTAAAAATCTGATAAGTGCTTTTGCTTCATCTTCATTGTGCGTAACAATGTTTTGCACAGCCCCGCCCAGAGCGACTTCCACAGCAGTTTCAAGTTTTTGCGGAACTTTGATCAATGATGCTATCACGCCCACAATTTTAGACTTAATTTGAGCATTTCTTTCACTTTCTTTAAGCAGTTTTTTGACAGCATAAGCATAGCCATCATATTCATTTTGCAGCTCAGTCAAAAGTTTTCTTCGGTTTTCAAAAACTTTGATTTGAGTGTTGATATTGGCTTTTTCGTTTTCAAGTTCTTTGAATTTGCGTTCATTCACAAAATCTTGACCCGCAAAATTTTTTTCTTGCTCTTTAAGCTCTGCCAGTTTGTTTTCTTTTTGGTTTAACGCATTTTTTGCATCGGTTGCAAGTTTTTTGCTTTCATCTTGTTTGTTTGAAAGTCCACCAATATCTTCTTCCAAATTCTTCAAGCTTTCGCTTAAAAGAGCCTTTTCAGTTTTAAGGCGAGAAACATTGCTCTTAATATCTGAAAGAGAGCCAAGTGTTTCGATAATTTTTTGTTGATTTGCACCTGCTTCATCTTCACTGAGAGTAAGTTCGTTTGCAAGAGCGAGATATTTTGCAGAAAGTTCATCAAAAGTATGTTCCAAAATCTGCAGCTGATTTTGCAGACTTAAAATCTGGTCTTCTAGTTCTTTTTTGCTTTCTTGACAAACTTCAAGAGCAGTCAAGCTGTTTGTTCTGTCAAGATGGAGTCGGTCATTTTCTTTGTTTGTGTAGTTTATGCGCTCTCTAGCAAGTTTTGTTTCGCCTTCTTGTTTTTCAAGCCCAACAGTAAGATCAAGAATGGTTTGATTGATATTTGCCAAAGTTTTGTCAAAGTTTTCAATTGAGCTCATGGCCCTGTTGTAGTCTTCATTTGTTTTGTCAAGGTCTGTCTGTCTGATGTCAATTTGTTTTTCAAGAGCATCAAGTTTTAAGGAAATTTGTTCTTTTGCAGAATTTGCATTTTCATATTGATAGATATATGCATTCACTTCAAGATCTTTAAGTTGCCCTTTAAACTCCAAATATTTTTTTGCATTTTCAGCTTGTTTTTTCAGCGGCCCCATCTGCCTTTCAATTTCAGACAAAATGTCTTTGACTCGAGTCAAGTTGTCGGTTGTTCTTTCAAGTTTACGCTCAGCTTCACGCTTATCATTTTTATACTTTGAAATTCCTGCCGCATCTTCAAACATTGCTCTGCGACTTTCTGGCTTTGCATCAACAAGTTCAGTAACTTTGCCTTGGCTGATGACCGAATAACCATTTTTCCCAAGTCCGCTGTTATATAGCAAATTTGTTATATCTCTCAAATGGCAGGTGTTGCGATTGATGAGATATTCACTTTCACCAGAGCGATAAAGCTTTCTTGTGATTGCAAGTTCATCATAATCAAAATTGAAAAAGCGATTTGAGTTGTCAAATGTCAAGGTCACTTCACAATAAGAAAGACTTTTTCTTTTTTCAGTGCCGTTGAAAATAACATCCTGCATGCTGTCACCACGCAAAGTTTTTGGACTTTGTTCACCAAGAACCCATCTTATTGCATCAGAAACATTACTTTTTCCGCAGCCGTTTGGACCTACTATTGCAGTAAAGTTATCATTAAACTCAATCACAGTTCGATCTGCAAAAGATTTAAACCCTATCATTTCAATTTTTTTAAAAATCATAACTACCTCGTATTTTTTTCTAAGTTGGTTAGAAATTTGTTAAGACTTTAGCAGTCTGACTGCGAAAACTTAACTCAGTTTTAGACCAAAAACAATTTTTCTATTGCAGCCTTTGCCGCGTTTTGCTCGGCTTCGATTTTGCTTAAACCTTCTCCCATGCTGATGGCATCTTCATCCATATAGAATGTTGAAACAAAGCCGACTTCTGATGGCAAAGTTTTGTATTGCATATGACATTTAAACCCACTTTGCACAAGTTCTTGCAATTTTGATTTATAATTGTCATCAACAACATTGTCAAAATTTTCAAGATCAAAATTTTTATAAATAAACTCTTTTGTTTTTTCAATGCCACATTCAAGATAAATCGCTGCAATCACCGCTTCCACAACATCAGCCTTGATTGCCTTTGAAATTTGCCCTTGATAACTTTTGCCTAAAACAACAAAATCATAAAGTTTCAAGTGGTCAAAAATTTTGCAAAGATTGTTTTCAGAAACATAATGGCTTCGCAAAACAGTCAATTTGCCTTCATGAGCCTTTGAGTGAGAAAAAAGATATTCCCCAACAACAAAATCTAGAATTCCATCGCCCAAAAATTCAAGTCTTTCATAATTGTTTTCACTTTTAGAGCTGTGAGTAAAAGCTTGAGAAAAAAGCTCTTGATTATTTATTTTCACCCCAATAATATTTGATAAAAGGTTGAGTTTTGCTTTATTCATTGCTGCCGGCCTCAAAAGCTTGAATTGAACTTTCAATTTTTTCAATCAATTTGTTATTATGAAGAAGCATAGTTTGCTCAATAGATGACAAGATATTTAAGCGTTTGCATGAGCCATGATTTTTGACAATAAGCTTTTTGCAGCCAAGAAGTGGACTTCCACCGTGCTTTTTTTGAATATCAATGCGAGCTTTAAGTTCTTTGAAAGTTTTTTTCATAAACAAAGCCCCTATCATGCTCATTTTGTGTGATTTAATGCTCTTTTTCAAAAGGCTTAACACAGCCGCTGCCGCACCTTCAGTGCCTTTTAATAGCGCATTGCCAGCAAAGCCGTCTGCAACCATAACATCAACCTCGCCGCTCATAAAATCTCCGCCTTCACGATTTCCAATAAAGTTGATTGGAGCTTTTTTCAAAAGTGGATAAGTTTCCTTTACAAGTTCGTTGCCTTTTTCTTCTTCCACGCCATTATTTAACAAAGCGACTCTGGGCTGAGGCTTATTAAAAACAATAGAATAATATGCACTTCCCATAAGAGCAAAGTGCAACAAGTTGACAGGTTTGCAATCAATGTTTGCGCCACTATCAATGATTATAACATCACTTTCTGCCTTTGTTGGAAGAATTGGTGCAAGTGCAGGTCTGGAAACACCTTTTATTCTGCCAATCTTCATGATAGCTCCTGCAAGCACAGCCCCAGTGCTGCCAGCACTCACCAGTCCAACAACATCATCTCTTTCTTTCAAAATATCGTATGCCCGAACAAGAGATGAGTCTGTTTTATGCCTGATGGCTTCTGTTGGTTTATCATTGTTTGTGATGACTTCTCTTGCATCAACAATTTCAATTCTCTCACCTCTTCCATTCAAGATTTTTTCAATCTCTTCTTTTTTGCCGGTCAAAACAAGCTCAAGGTCTTTGTTTTTTTCCAGTGCCATCAAAGCACCTTCAACTATTTCAAGTGGAGCGTTGTCCCCACCGAAAGCATCAACAACAATTTTCATCATATTCTCCTTCATTGATTCCGTATATATAATAACAAAAATATAACAAATAATCAAAACGATTTTCACAAATTTTACTGAAATTGTTTAAATTCAACAAATCATTCGCTATTATGCAAATTCTAGAATATATGGTGGCTATTATGCACTGCATAATAGCATATATAGTATTATTTAGATATTTAACATATGTAAAACACAAACAAAAAACTCGCCTTTTTTGACGAGTTTTAAAATTATTTTGTTTTTTCTTTTTTCTCTATAACAGTTTCATTCTTATAGCTTCCACACTTTTTGCAAACTGTATGAGGTTTTTTCATCTCATGACATTTTGGGCATTCAACAAGTGTTGGTGCTGTTGCTTTAAAATTTGCAGAATTTCTTGTGTTTCTTCTTGCTTTTGAAACTTTACCCTTTGGAACAGCCATTGTCTTTCCTCCTTTACATTTCTCGCTTTGATTTTTTCTTGCTTAAGCAAGTATAGTGATTTTTGACCAAATTGTCAAGTGTTTTTGCTTTTATTTTTAAATTCTTTTGCAAAGATGTTTTTTGCAACTTACAGCTTTTGTTTTATTTTGAAAAAGTTCTATTTTTTTATAAGCTGCATTGTGTCTCTTGCAATCAAAAGCTCTTCATCTGTTGGAATTCTGAAAACTTTGACTTTTGACTTTTTGGTGCTTATAAGTTCAGCAGTGCCGCGTGGCAAATTATTGTTCTTCTTTTTGTCAAGTTCGATGCCGTAAACTTCAAGACCTTCAAGGGCTTCTTCACGCAAATCTTCTTGGTTTTCCCCTACACCGCCAGTGAATACAATGGCGTCAACTCTGCCAAGCACCGCCATATAAGAGCCAATAAACTTCTTTGTTCTATACTTAAGCATATCAAGTGCAAGTTTTGCTCTTTTGTTGCCTTTTTTGATTGCTTCGTTGATTTCTCTTAGGTCGCTTGAAACACCGCTGATGCCCTGCATACCACATTCTTTGTTAAGATATTTCACAACTTCTTGAGCTGTTTGCCCTTTCTTTTCTGCCAAATATGAAACAACAGATGGATCAAGGTCACCAGATCGTGTGCCCATGATAAGCCCTTCAAGTGGTGTCAAGCCCATTGTTGTGTCAACGCTTTGACCATTTTTGATTGCAGTGATTGACGAGCCATTTCCCATATGAACAGTGATGAGATTGAGCTTTTCAAGTTTTTTGCCCAGCATCTTTGCGCAAACGTTGGCAACATATCTATGGCTTGTGCCGTGAAATCCGTATTTTCTTATATGGTATTTTTCAGCATCTTGATATTTTATGCCATAGTTATAAGCTTTTTCAGGCATTGTTGAATGGAAAGAAGTGTCAAAAACAAGTGCTTGTGGAATTTTCGGCATAACTGACATACATCCCTTTATCCCAGCCATATTTGCTTGAGCATGAAGTGGAGAAAGGTCTGTCAATTTGTCAAGATCTTTAAGAACCTTTTTGTTTACAAGCACACTTTGATTGAAGATCCAACCACCTTGAACGACTCTGTGTCCACATGCTGAAATCTCTGACAAACTTTTGATAACGCCTTCCTTTTCATCTGTCAACATCTTCAAAACATTTTCAAGCGCTTCAACATGATCTTTCATCTTTGCAGGAACTTCTTTTTTCTTTCCATGCATTGTGATTGTGATAAACGATGAAGCAAGACCGATTTTTTCGCAATTTCCTTTTGCGATAACAGTTTCGTTTGTCATGTCAAACAACTGAAACTTTAATGATGAACTTCCTGCATTGATAACTAAAATTTTCATAACTACTCCTTTTCTGCCTGCAATGCTGTGATTGCAGTTATTGTAACAATATCTTCCACACTGCAGCCTCTTGACAAATCATTTACTGGCTTGTTAAGTCCTTGCAAGATTGGTCCGATGGCATTCAAGCCACCTATGTATTGAATTGCTTTATAGCAAATGTTTCCGCTGTTTAAGTCTGGGAAAATCAAAATGTTTGCATCTCCTTTAATGGCACTTTCTGGCGCTTTGCTTGCGGCAACTTTTGGCACCATTGCACTGTCAAACTGCAACTCTCCATCGCAGCAAACTCCACTCTTTTTGAATTTTGCGTAAGCCTGTGCCATTTTCTCCGCACTTTCGTGCTTTGCAGAGCCTTTTGAGGAAAACGATAAGAATGCAACTTTTGGCTGACCAAGCCCAAGAGAGTTGAATGTTTTCACGCTATCACTTGCGATCTGAGCGATTTCATCAGCATTAGGACAAGGCAGAACGCCGCAATCAGCCAAGATCAATGTTTTATCTTTCAAAAACTTGTTTTTGCCATAAACTAGAAAACATGAATTGACTGGACTGCCTTTTTTCTTTGCTTTGATAATTTGAAGTGCAGGTCTGACAGTGTTGGCAGTTGACGCTTCAGCTCCTGCCACCATACCATCTGCATAACCTTCTTCAACAAGAAGAGTGCCAAAATAGTAAGGATTTAAAGCGAGTTCTTTGGCTTGTTCCAAAGTCAAACCTTTTTCTTTACGCTTTGAATAAAGGCTTTTCACAAGCTTATCAAGATGCTCAAAGGTTTTTGGATTGATGATTTGAAAGCCTAGCAGCGATTTATCTCGCAGCACAAGTCCGCTTTCATCGCCAATAAGGATTGGTTTTGCAATTTTCTTTTTCGCAATAATTTTGACAGCCTGCAAAGTTCGATCACTAAACTCCGCTTCTGGAAACACAATAGTTTTCTGAAGTTTTGCAGCTTTCTTATAAATTTTTTTGATTTTCATTTTAACCTTCTAAAATATTTTTTTTTGAATAAATTGTTTTATAGATAAATACAAAAAAAATTATAAATATAAAACAAACGTTTGTCAAACAAAATGGTGAAAATATGCAAAAAACATCAAAATTAAATTTTACAAAAACTCTGTTAAGTATTTTAATTTTCTATATTCTTTTTTCAATCATTCTAAACCCACAGTTTTATTTGCAAACCACTCTTGATGGGCTTTCAGCCTGGGCATTAAATGTTCTGCCAAGCCTGCTTCCTTTTATTTTTTTTACAAAGCTGCTTTCAAGCCTTAGCGTCATAGATAAAATTTCAAAACTGTTTTCAAAACCTGTTGAAAAATTATATAAAGCTCCACCACTTGCCGCCTATTGTTTTTTCTCAAGCGTAATTTCAGGTTATCCTGTGGGAGCAAAGGTAACAGCAGACTTATATAGTTCTGGGAAAATTTCTCGCACAGACGCCTGCAAAATGCTAAGTTTTTGTTCAACTTCTGGTCCAATGTTTGTGATTGGCGCTGTGGGAGCTGGAATGTTTGGAAATGCTCTTGCTGGTTATATCATTTTTTCAGCACATTTGCTTGGAGCTTTTTTAAATGGTATTTTTTATCGAAACATAAAGCTTAAAGAATTTGAACAATTTAAAATAAAAAAAGAAGAGAACGGTTTTAATCTTTCTCAAACAGTGCTCGACTCATCACTCAGCGTGATTTCAGTTGGTGCGATAATTGCCATTTTCTTTGTGGTGATCACTTCTTTTTCGCCTATTCTTTCATTGCTTCCCAACTCTATTTCAGCTTTTTGCGGTGGACTTGTTGAAATCACAAAAGGCTGCCTTGATATTTCAGCATCAATGCCGTTTGAAATGGGAATAATTTGTGCGAGTGTCATCATAAGTTTTGGCGGAATTTCAACTATGATGCAAACTGCAGCTCTGACTGGAGAAATAAAGATGCCACTAAAACTTATGTTTCTTCAAAAACTGACTCATGCAATTTTATCTTGCCTTATTTCAATAATTTTAGTTTCTATCATTTTATAGCAACTCATCCTTTCTTAGCTGAATTATCAACCAATTTTATATTAAATTTAAATGTAAAAAAAATCTCAGCTTTTGCCGAGACTCTTTTAAACGCCTGTGGTTGTTGTTGCAAATTCACGAAGAAGAATTCCACCGTCAATGATGCAAGCAATGATTAAATAAATTGTTGCGATCAGCACGAGAACATAGATAATTCTCTCGACAAGTTTGCTGCCCATGCTGAGCCAAGCAACTAAATTAAAATTTGTCAGTCCGATTATTCCCCAGTTGAGTCCGCCTATCAGCAAAATGATAAGTGCAATATAATTTGCTATAATCATACTTTACCTCCTGAGTATATTTTGTCCATAAAGAAAATTTTTATGCCAAAAATATATTGAATTGGTCAAATAAAAAAGCAAGAAATATTCCTGCTTTATTTTTTATAACTTTTGTCAATTATTCCTCCGCCCAGACATATTCCATTGTTATCATATAAAACAACAAATTGTCCTGGGGTTATCGCCCGCTGCTTCTGGTCAAAATCAACTTGAATCGTGGTTTCTCCAGTGATTTTCACTTTAACTTTTTGATCAGGCTGCCTATATCTAAATTTTGCATAGCACTCAAACTCTTCTTTTTCAGGTTTTTCAGGAATCCAGTTCATATCGGTTGCAAAAAGCCCATCACTAAACAACAGATCATCTTCCCCTTGACTGACGATGAGCCTGTTGTTTTGCAAATCTTTTTCCAGCACAAACCAGCGTTTGCCATTGCCGCCTTTAAGACCACCAATGTTAAGCCCTCGGCGTTGACCCAAAGTGTAATACATCAGCCCATCATGTTTGCCAACCACTCGCCCTTGCCTGTCAACAATGTCTCCTGGCTGAGCAGGAAGAAACTCGCTTAAAAATTTTTTGAAATTACGCTCGCCAATAAAGCAGATGCCTGTTGAATCCTTCTTTGTTGCTGTGGAAAGTTCAAGCTTTTTTGCTATCTCTCGCACTTGCGGCTTTGAAATTTCAGCAAGTGGAAAAAGCACTTTAGAGAGCTGATATTGACTAAGCTGATTTAAAAAATATGATTGATCTTTGTTATGGTCATCTGCTTTTGCAAGATAAAATTTGCCATCCTTTTCTATTTTTTTTGCATAATGACCAGTTGCAATCATGTCTGCACCAAGAGTGATTGCTTTGTCAAGAAATGGACCAAATTTAATTTCTCTGTTGCACAATACATCAGGGTTTGGCGTTCTTCCAGCTTTGTATTCTTCAAGAAAATACTGAAAAACACGCTGATAATATTCTTTTGAATAGTTGACAGAAAAATAAGGAATACCAAGCTTGTTGCACACTCTTTTTACATCTTCATAATCTTCTTCAGCAGTGCATGCGCCATCTTTTTCTTCCCAATTTATCATAAACAAGCCTATCACTTCATGCCCCTGTTTTTTCAGAAGATAGGCAGCGACAGATGAGTCAACTCCACCACTAATTCCAACAACGATTTTCATTTTTCTTCTTCCTTTTGCAAGTTTCCTTGACTTGATGCAAGATCAATGCCCACTGGCACTTTAAATTTTTTGACAACAATCATAAAGACATCCCAAAACCAAATAAATAATATAAAGCCTGCAACTGTGCATAACACCCCAACAAGAGCCTCACTGAGCGCAATAAGCTGAGAGTTGAAAACAGTCAAACAAACAATCATGATAAAGTTTAGCAGCAAAAGCACTCCTCTGCCATATCGACCAACATAAAAACAGTGTCCGCCCACAAAACCTGTAAAGATTGCCAAACATAAAAGCTTTATAAAATTCACATCGCTTGGCAAAGTTGTTGTGCTGACAATATATTTTCTCTCCCCTCGTTTTTTCAAAGTTTTAGCGTCCTTGTTTGTTGCAATATTAAGCCGCGAAAAAACAAGGCCGCAATCTGGACATTCTTCACAAGAAGAGGCAACCTTCAATTGACATCTTGGGCAAGTTTTTTTGCTTTCAACAGTTTTGGTTCTCACAGCACGATTTTAACACTTTCGCCTCAAAGTTGTCAAGTCAATTCTTACATTGGTTTAAGTATAAAAAGGCAGCTTTGTCATTTGGATTTTCTTGCAACAAATTTTCAAAAATAAGTTTTGCTCGCTCTTTATGACCTTGACCAAAAAACATTACCCCCTTTTCAAAAGGTTGCTTTTGTTTGTCAAGAAGCATTCTCTTATGTCTGCCGTAAACCTCAAGACTTTCAAACAGATTTAAATTTTGATTGAACAATGTGCCAATATATCGATATTTTAAAAGATATGATGCAGGCAAATTGTCAAGAATGGTGTTTGTAAAAATCAAACAGCACTGCACTTGAGTTGAAAAGTCTATAATATTTTTTAATGTAGTTATATTTTCATCATTAATGATCAGTTTGCCTTTTTTATTGATTGAATAATGCGTTTTTTGCTCACTGACTGCCACAAACCTGTTGATTTTTAAACCATAACGCTTGGCTTTAATTCTTAAAGCCCTGCAAACAGCATGTGAAAAATCCAAGGCATCTTCAGCTCGAAAAAACACCCCCAAACTGCCAAAAGAACAATTGTCAGCAGCAAGACCATTAAATCGCTTGATAAGCGGTTCAACAATATTGATATACAATTTTAAAATGTCATAACTGCCCTGCAAACTTTTTTCGCCAAAATCAGTTATATAGCAAAGACTAAGATAAGTAAAGCGACTGACCATTTGTCCGCTTTGCAATTTTGCAGCATCTTCGCTATCCACAAATTTACTGATGACTTTTGGCAGATGCACTGCTTGACCATCTTCGGTTTTAGAAAACTGATTGTTGATTTTTAATAATGAGTGTCCGATATGACTGAACTGTTTTCCACCACCTAGGCGAAATTTCTTTTCTCTTATTTTGCCGTCTCCCAGCCGCTCCAACAATTTTTCCATTTTATAGATAGGCTTGGTGACAATAAAATAAACAATAAACAACAGCAAAATATAAAAAATTGTCAAAAGCACTGCCCATAAGATTGAGTTGTATTGATTTTCAGTTGATATATTCAAAATTGTTTTTACTGAATTTGCAAAAGCATTGTCAAGGTTTGTAAGGTATGCCAAGCTGTAAAGCGAAAAGCCATACATTAAGGTGAAAGGCAAAGTGGAGAAAAATAAAACTTTGTTTAAAGAAAGTGTTTTTAAAAACTTAAAATAAAGCACAAGAGCAAATGAAGTTGCCAAAATGAAAAGGGCTAAGGTCACATAACCAAGCGGCGAAAAATTAACGCTAAGTTTTGCGTTTTCAAATTTAAAAGCCGAAGAAAGATTTGGGAAAAGCACCACAGTTGCAATAGCGGTCAAAGCAAACAAAACAAGAATGATTTTTGTTGAAGTTTTCATAGCTATATTTTCTGCAACAAAATTTAAAAATATGTAATTGAAGACAAATTGAATAAAACAAAGAAAATTACACACAAAAAATTTAAGGAGTAGATTATGGAAGAAATCAAAAAAGAAGATTTAGAAAATTATCTAAACGGTGTATACCAAAACATTCGGACGGCAGTTCAGTCAATTGACGAACTTTTGCCAAAAGTGAAAGACAACAATTTGAAAAAGGAACTGGCTTCAGAGCAAGATGTTTATATTGCACTGCAAAAAGAATGTGAAGTTTTTTCACAAGCTGAAAAGCTTGAAAAAATCAAAGATAACAACTGGCTTGAAAAGGCAAAACTTTGGTCGAGCATAAATCTTTCAACCATGACTAACAAAACAACTCGGCATATTGCTGAAATGATGTTGTTTGGCACTTTTATGGGCTATATCACCTGCGTGAAAGACCTTTATGATCACAAGAACATCTCAAAAGAAATCGACGACATACTAACTCGACTTAAAGAATTTGAAAGAAAAAACTTAGACGCCCTTATGCCTTATTTGGTTTAAAATTTCTTGTATTGATTTTGTTAATGGGAAATTCAAACTTAGCTTTAAAATTTTTTCCTCATCAAGAAAGAGGTTTTTCTCGTCAATATTGATAACAAAAATGGTGTATTTATTAAAGTCAATTTTGCTTATCATTTTTGCAAGCGAAGTTGATTTTTTTATATAAATAAACTTTACCTTTGCAAAGTTTTTCACCTTTTTATTCAGAATGTTTGCAAAAATATATTTACCATCATCATTTGAGATCAAGCTTAAAATTAAAAAAATGCCGATTAAAGCAAAAGTTGGATTGAAATCAATAAAGCATGAAAGAACAAAAAGCAAGAAAAATATTGCTGACAAAACAACATTAAAAATGCTGATCAGCTTTATCGCTCTTTCTCGAGTTATAACATTTTGCATAACAGCTGCGGCAACTCTTCCTCCGTCAAGTGGATAACAAGGAAGAAGATTGATCAAACCAAAAATGAAGGATTGCTTTGCAAAAGCTGCAGACACATTGAAAAAAGCAGGAAAAATCCACCAAATAGCAGCCATAACAATTGCAAAAACAATATTGCAGACTGGTCCTGCAACAGAAACCAACAATTCGTCTTTGCAATCCAAAATCTTTTCTTTATAGTTTAGCGATGCCCCATAAGAGCTAAGTGAAAAGCTCTCCAGCCTATAGCCCAGTTTTTTAGCAACCAAAAAATGAGCAATTTCATGCAGTGCAACCACTAAAAAAAACAACAAAAAGCTTGCAATACCATTTGTGAATATCAAATATAATGCCAGCAAAATAAAAGTAGGTTTTACAGGCATTTTTATTTTTTTTAAAAGCCAGTTGCCCACAAAACACCCAGCACAATTTCAGCAACAAGCAAAAACAACAAAAATATGTTGAAAATTATTCCACGTGCCAACCGATATTTGACCTTGTTTTGATTGTATTTTTGCCCATAAACCCTTATTTTTTTCTGCATAAAACATATTATTATTTTCTTCTGTCTTTTATGCTATTTGTTATAAAAAAAGAGCCTTGCAAGGCTCTGATTTCTCACGCGATAGTTCCGTCATCAGCTGAAATAGTTTGCACATCTTCACCTTTCAAAAAGTCAGGCAAATCTTCTTCAAATTCAATTCCATCAACGTTTTTGAAAAGCGTGTCTTGTTTTTCCTGATCTTCTTCCTGTCTGATTGTTTTGATGCGCTCTAAAAGTTCTTCATAGTCAGGCAGCTGGCTGATATCTTTTAAATTGAATCTTTTCAAAAAACTCTCGGTTGTTCCAAACAAAAGTGGCTTACCGACAGCATCTTTTCTTCCAACAACTTCGATCATGTTTTGATCCACCAAAATTTGCACTGCATAGTCAGAGTTCACCCTTCTGATGTCCTCCACTTCAAGCTTGGTGATTGGCTGTTTGTAAGCAATTATTGCAAGGGTTTCAAGAGCTGCTCGTGTCAAAGATTTTTCTCTGATTGGATTGAGCACATCAGATATATAGCTTGCATAGTTTGGGTTTGATGCAAGTTGGATTTTGTTTTTATATTCAATCAAATGCACACCTTTATCTCCGCTGAGTTCTTGTTTCAGCTGCTCTATTGCCTTGTCAAGCTCTTTTTGACTGACTTGTAATTTGTCAGCAATAAAAGACTTTTCAATTCCATCACCTGCAACAAACAGAATGGAATAGAGAACTTCTTTCAAATTGTATGCTGTGTCGATTGTGCTCATAATTAAACCTCGTTTGAAATAATATTGATTTGCTTGAAGATGCCTGCCTGTTCAACCCTAACCGCCTGCAATTTTAAAAGCTCTAAAAGTGCAAGAAACACATTTATCATCTCACTCTTTGTCATATCTGGCGTGTAAATTTCTTCAAATGGAAAGCGTTTATGCTCTCTTGCATAAGAACGTATTGAAACAATTTTTTCTGCCACGGTAAAACGATCTTTAACAATTTTTTTAGGCTCAGGTTTGTCTTCGCCTCGAGCTTGAGCTTTTGCCAGCAAATTTGCAAAGGCGTCAAGCAATTTGTCTAAAACCATGTCTTTGATCACAATTTTGACTTTTTCAGTTTCTTTTCCTGGCATTCGATAAAGCTTGTTTATATCTTCAATTTCTTTTAGTCTTTTACCAGTCTCTTTGAACAGCTCATATTCTTTTAGCCTTTCAAGCAAAAGCGCTTCACTGTCTTCTTCATCCACATCATCATCTTGCTCAACAGGCAGCAAATGTTTTGATTTGATTTCAATAAGTGTTGCCGCCACTGTGATAAACTCACTTGCCCTGTCCATATCAATAGAATCAAGGTCTTTCATATATTCAAGATATTGTTCAGTTATATCAGCAAGCTTAACTGTCATTATATCCATTTTGGCATCTTTGATCAAATGCAAGAGCAGGTCTAGCGGACCTTCAAAGTTGTCAAGTTTAAATCTATATTTATCATCAACAAAACTCATTTGTTCTGTTGCAAGCACTTCTGATTGTTTTTCTTCCATAGCAAAAAATCTCCTATCTGAGTTTTGTTCGACTTTTGTTTTTCACAGTTTAAGTATAATATTTTTCAGCCAAAATAGCAAGCATTTTAAAGCGCAATCACTTCAAAAGTTATTGAAAAATCAAGCTGGTAAAAGTTGAAAGTTACAAAACCATCTTTACTTGCCGAAAGCAGAAAACCAAAAGGAAGTTTTTCAATCATCATGTTCTCATTATCAGAAACCGAAGCTTCAACAAGAGGATTCAAAATCAAGTTGTCAAATTCATCATAAAGCTGAAGCGAAAATTGACAAGAAGAGCTGGTCAAAAAGATTTGATCATTAAAAATTTTGCAATCAGCATTTTCAGTCAAGCGGCAAGAAAAAGACTGACGACTGACAGAAACTGAAAAACTGCATGAGGCTTGTTTGTTTTGATAGCTGGCATCAACCTTGACTTTTGTAACGCCTGCTTTTAGTGCGGTTATGCTCCCATCACTTATCACAGCAATGCTTCCGTCATCAATCTGAAAACTGAGCTCAGCATCTTCATAAGACATTTTAATCGGCAGCGGGCTTGTCTGCCCCACTGTCATTTCAAGATTAGGACAGTTGATAGTGAACACATCGCTGCTTTGAGTTTTTGGTCTAAACATACAAAAATATATAACAAGCACAACAATGCTTGCCAAAAGCAAAGCTATAGCTGAAAGCAAAATAATTCTCTTTTTCTTTGTTTCTGTCAATTTATTTCTCCGCTTTTCCTGTTGTATAATAGCAAATATTGTCGAAAAATCAAAGCAAAAATTATATTCATATAAAAATAATATAAATTCTTTATCTTTCTGCAGCAAAAAAACAAGAAGGAACTCCTTCTTGTTTAATTTTTGTTTACCAAGCTGTTACAACTCTGTCAAAACAATCTTTAAATGAAAGTGGCTGAATGTCTGTTTTAACTGTCAAATCAATTTCTTTTATGACAACACCTTCTTTTGAAATCACCGCTTTGCCGATAACCTGCCCAGCTTTTGTTGGGGCGTTAAGTTTTTCTGGTAATTGATAGCTGATATCCAGTTCAGTTTGAACTCCTTTTCTTGTTGTTATACTGAAATCTTCACAAGCAAAAATCTCTGCATTTTCAATTTTCCCTTTATTTACAGCCACATTTTTGATTGCTTTGTTTGAATCAAGCAAACATTTGTTTTCAAAGTTTGCAAAACCATAGTTAAAAAGTTTTGAACACTCGTTAAACCTGGTTTGACTGTTTTGAGCTCCAATAACCACAGAGATCAATCGCATATTGTTTCGTTTTGCAGTGGCTGCCAAACAACATCCAGCCTCATTTGTTGAACCTGTTTTTCCGCCATCACATCCTTCGTAATATCTCACAAGTCTGTTGGTGTTTACAAGTTCGGTCTTTCTGCCTGAAGGATGCACAAGTTCATCCATCCAAATAGTTGAAAATTCATGGTACTTATCAAATTTTGAAACTTCTTTAAGCACTATTGCGCTGTCTCTTGCGCAAGAATATTGCTCTGGAGCAGGCAAGCCTGTGCAATTGACGTAATTCGTATCATTCATGCCAAGTTCTTGTGCTTTCTCATTCATTTTGACAACAAAATTTTCTTCACTTCCACTGATATGCTCAGCAAGTGCAACAGAAGCATCATTTGCTGAAGCCATAATCACACTCTTAAGCATATCTTTTGCTGAGTATTCAACATATGGGTCAATAAACACTTGGCTTCCACCCATCGAAGAGGCGTTTTCGGTTGTCGAAATCATTGTCTCATCAGTCAAATTACCCTTTTCATATTCTTCAAGCGTAAGAAGAATGGTCATCATTTTTACCATGCTCGCAACTGGCAAATGAACCGTTGCATCTTTTTCGTAAAGCACATCTCCAGAAGCAAAATCCACAAGGCAGGCTGATTTGCTGCTTAAGTCAACAGCAGTCTCTGCAAAAGTTGCAGATTGCAGACTAGCACAAAATGTTGTGGCTAGTATGCATAACATAATACTAAATATGATAAATCTTTTCATAACAAAAAACTCCTTTTCATGCACTAGTTTAAGCAAAAAAGAGTTTTCTATGCACCTGTTAAATGACCAATATCACATTTACACTTAAAATTGCAAGCAAAATTGATTCAATAAGACATATCAAAAAAATTGCAATAAAAAATCCTAACAAGATAAAAAGTCTTTGTTTTGAGAATCTGTATCCCCCAAAATTGCAATAATCTTGTCTTGTTCTTATGGCAATAATATAAAATAATGACAATGCCGCCAAGCAAACAAGATGACAAGGCAGTATGATGAAGATTGACAAAATTGCCCCTGAAAAACCATAAATGATTATCATAAAGCAAATGTTGAGTCCTAAAAGATAGTTTCTATAGGCAAGCAAAATCAGTCCCAAAGGAAACAGAAACCTGTTCAAAGAAAAGACAAATAGCAACAGCATAATCAAAAGTGAAGACAAAAGCCTTGTAAAAAATGATGAAGTTATTATTTGAAAAGAGCCTTCTTTTAAGGCAAAGCCAAAAATATTATCCGGATTGTTTGTTCCCGTTTTGCAAGCAACTATGACTCCTGTTAAAAACAATAGCAAACAACAAGTAAGAATAATCAACGCTTTCAGTTTATGAAACCTTACGCTCTCAAATATAAAATCTTTAACCGGCGAAAATTGTCGCATTTTGTTTTTCATACTTTATATTTATGATAACTTTAAAAAAAAAGAACAATTCAAACCAAAAGAATGTTGGCCAAACAAAAAACCTTTATCTAAGACAAAGGCTTTTTGCTAAAATCAAACCCAAATTTTTTTAAAATGTCTTCCAAAAACTCATCTTGCCCAAACTCATAATGCAAAGCAGAAGAGCTTTCTTTTGTGTCTGACGCGTAAAACTCATAAAAATTCTCATAATTTTCTTTTACAGTCGATTCAGGATTTCCCCTAACTACCATTCTTCTTGCTATTTCTTCTTGCATGGTTTTGTTTGGATAAACAAAACAATATTTGATATTGCGGCTTACAAAATAATCTTGAAAAATTGTATGCGGAGAGGCAATTATCGTCTTTCCTTCTTCACGGCATTTATCGAGCTGCTCAAAAATTTTTTTGTCAAGCTCGTCGCCATGATACTGTCTTTGAAAAGATCTCTCCCCTTTTGTTGACTCAAGTTGATCTCTTGTCAATTGTTCAGGCACCATGTATTTAAGTTTCAGCCTTAGTTCATCAGCATCAACAAAAAGATCTGGATACTTATCACATAAATATGACTTGCCACAAGCAGGGGTTGCCATAACGGCTTCAAAATCAAAACCATTATATTTCATAAGCCAATTATATTACAACATCAGAAAAATTGCAAGTGCTTTAAAAAATTTGGTGCTTTTTTCAAAACAAAGTTGTTGCTCAAAAGTTTAGTATAATTTGTCAAGTTCTTGTGCGAAAATTTTTATATGCTCATAAGTCAGTCCGCCTTGAAAATATGCGATGTATGGTTTTTTGATTGGACTGTCGCAAGATAGCTCTATTGACGCACCAGAAACAAAAGTGCCTGCCGCCATAATCACTTTGTCTTGATAGCCAGGCATATCCCAAGGTAAAGGAACAATAAATGAATCAATCGGCGAAATCTTTTGAACAAGTTGAACAAATTTTACAAGTTGTTCTTCACTATCGAAAATCACTGATTTTATAATATCATCAGGAAGCTCATCATTTGAAGGAATAATTTTAAAGCCTTTAGCTTTCATCACTTCGCCAACAAGCATTGCACCCTTCAGAGCTTGCGCAACCGTGTGTGGAGCCATAAACAGCCCTTGATAAAAAAGCCTGTAGCCCATTTCAAAAGAGCCAACTTCAAGCATAAGTGAAGGTGATGTAAATCTTGTTGAAATCATATCAATCGCTTTTGTTGTGCCACAGATATATGCCCCTGTTGGTGCTAATCCGCCGCCTGGATTTTTGATAAGTGAGCCGACTATCACATCAGCCCCCACCTCTGTTGGCTCCTTTTCTTCAACAAACTCACCGTAGCAATTGTCAACAACAATAAAAGGATGATTTTTTGATTTTTTTATCACCGCAAAAATTTCTTCCATTTGTTTGATTGAAAGAGCTTTTCTGTTTGTATAACCCCTTGAGCGCTGAACAAAAACAACCTTTGGTTTATATTTTTTTAGTGCTTTTAAAATTGCATTCTCATCAAAATTATTTTCTGCAAGCTCAACTTGCTTAAATTTCACCCCAAAGTTTTCTAAAGAACCATTTTCTTTGCCAAATAAGGTGTCATACAATGTGTCATAAAGTTGCCCACTTATCGACAAAATGGTGTCGCCTGGTCTTAAAAGCCCATACAAAACAATTGAAATTGCGTGGCTGCCACAAGTGATAAGTGGCGAAACTATTGCTTTTTCAGTCTTAAAAACTTTGGCAAAAACACTGGCAAGTTTGTCTCTTCCCTGGTCGTCATAGCCGTAACCAGTTGTGCCTGCAAAACATTGAGTTGTGATTTTGCAGTCGGCAAAACTATCAAGCACTTTCTTTTGATTGAAAAGAGCAATCTCATCAATTTTTTTAAATTGTCTTTCAAGATTTTTTTCATACTTATTCAAGCTTTCCATTTTTCAATCTCCTCAAAAATAAGTTGTTCAGCCTCTTCAACATTTTCTCCGTCAACAAAACAAACATTTTGCATAGACTTTATAAAAGTGATTTGCCTTTTTGCATAGTTTCTTGAATGTTGTTTTATAAGATTTATCATGTCTCCTTTTGTGCATCGACCTTTAAAATAAGGCAAAAATTCTTTATAGCCAATGGCTTTGAAAGGTTGAGCGTTTTCACCATATTTTTTATATAAAGCCCTCACTTCACTTTCAAGACCGTTTGCAAACATTTGATCGACTCTTACATTTATATCATTATAAAGCGTTTGTCTATCTTTGATTAAAGCAAACACTTTGCAATCGTATTCACTTTCATTTTTGGTTTTGTTTTGACCTGACAAGGCAAGTTCTAAAGCTCTCAAAACTCTTATAGGATTTTTTAAATCAATTTCTTTGCTTTCTTCACCTAAAATTTTTTTAAGCCTTTCAGCCATAAACGGTAATCCTTTTTCTTCAAGTTGTTTAGTAAGAGTTTCACGCAAATTCATATCTACCTTGCCGCCAAGATTATAATTTTCAATTAAAGCTTTCACATAAAGAGCTGTTCCGCCAACAATTATCGGCAATTTGCCCTGGTCAAGAATTTTTTTGATAGCTTTTTTTGCCATGACAACAAAATCAAATGTTGAAAATTGCTCTGAAGGCGAAACGATGTCAATGCCATAGTGTTTAACCCCTTGCATTTGTTTTGGCATAATTTTTGCTGAACCGATATTAAACTCCTTGAACACCGCAATAGAATCAGCAGAAATGATTTCGCCATTAAATGCTTTGGCAACATCAATTCCAATTTTAGATTTTCCCACAGCGGTTGGGCCAATAATTGCAACAACTTTTGATTTCACTAAACTATCCTTTTAAACATTTTTTCAAATTCTTTTTTTGATATGACAAGAGTTATCGGTCTGCCATGCGGACATAACATAACTCCCTTACGAACTTGCTCGATAATATAAGCACATTCATCTAAAGTGATTGAATCTCCTGCTTTGATGGCGTGTTTGCAAGCTGATTGACAAAGTTTGTCATGCACAAAATCGCTACGTTTTTTATCCCACTGCAAACCTTCTTTAACAATCTCGTTTGCAAAGCTGTCAAGCGAAATATCTGAAAGTATAGCAGGCACTGCCGAAATTGAAATTTCGAAACCATTTTCTTCGATTGCAAAACCAAGTTGCCTTAACTGTCCAAGCATTTGACTTAAAGACTCAAGCTCTTTTGAACTTACTGTGAAAGTGTAAGGGACTAAAAGCTGTTGTGTCGCCACACTGTTGCCATCCACTTTTTGAACCAGCTTGTCATACAAAAGTCTTTCATGCGCTGCGTGTTGATCGATAAAATATAAGTTATCATCAAATTCAATGGCAATATAGGTTTTAAAAATCGTGCCTAAAATTTTCATCTCCTGTCGAACATTTGCCTGGATGAATTTTGAAGTTTGCTCTTTTTCTTGCCTAGCTTTGATCTGACTTAAAAAATGCGTGTCATCTTGATCAAAAAAGACCACATTGTTTTTGCTATTGGCAGGCACTTCTCTTTCTTCAAGTTGAATATTGGCAAAATCTGGCAACTTGCTGTTTGGCACTTTTTCAGTGCTAAGTGATGAGTCAATTTCTACTTCTTTGTTGATCAAAGTTACCGCATCGCCAGCATAACTTTGCCCTTGATTGCTTTGCAAAGGCTGGTCAAAAATCGGCTTTTTGCCAAACTCAGTGTCATAGTGAGGGATAATAGTTTTTCTGACAAATTCATCCTTTGTTTGCTCACCTGAAATAAATTTGCTGACTTGGTCATCTTGCAAAAGTGCGTTTTCAACAGCTCTGCGAACAAGCGAAAAAACATAGTTTGGATTTTCAAATTTGACTTCTTTTTTTGAAGGATGAACATTGACATCAACACAGTCTGTTGGAAGAGATAAATTTAATACAAAAAACGGAAACCTGCCCTTCATTAAGAAATTTTCAAACACACTTTGAACAGCAGAAGAAACGATATAATTTTCAACATAACGTTCGTTTACAAAAAATGATTGACAAGAACGATTTGACTTTGAATACGATGGTTTGCTTACAAAGCCAGAAAGAGAATATCCATTTTCTTCAAGTGAAACTGGAAGTAAGCTGTTGTAAACTTCTTGCCCATATATCGTATATATTATGTCTTGCATACTACAAGATGTTGTGTTGTAAACAAGTTTTCCATCGACAAAATATTTGAAGCAAACATCACTATGAGATAGCATAAATTTTTCAACAAGATGAGTTATTTCGCTTTCTTCAGTTTTTGTTTTCTTCAAAAATTTTGCCCTAACTGGCGTGTTATAAAACAAATTGCTGCAACTTATTGTTGTGCCCATGCTGCGAGCAATCTCTGTTGTTTGTCCAAGCAATCCCCCATCAACTGTGATGGAATAGCCTTCAGCGTTATCCTTGGTTTTTGAAGACAAAACAACTTGACAAACAGAAGATATACTTGCCAAAGCTTCACCACGAAAACCCAAGCTGACAATATTGTCAAGATCTTCAACAGATTTGATTTTGCTGGTTGCATGAGGCATAAAGGCAAGCGGCAAATCTTCTTTTGCAATACCACTTCCATCATCTGAAACAGTGATGTTTCTTTTGCCACCTTCTTCAATTTCAATAGTTATGTTTTTTGCACCTGCATCCAAGCTGTTTTCAACAAGTTCCTTGACAATTGAAGCAGGTCGTTCAACAACTTCTCCAGCACTTATGCGATTGTAAACCTTTGAATCAAGCACATTTATTTTGTTCATTCATCATTCTCCTTTGCTTTGATTATAAAATCATTTAAAAGTTCAAAAGCATACATAGGCGAAACTTTGTTGATATCAATATCTTTAAGAGCAGCCAGAATTGACAAAGCCTTCTTTGTGTTGTTGTTTGCTTTTTCTTTGTTTTCTTTGAATATATTTAAATCCAGCCTGTTATTTACGCTTTCAAGATTTTTCGAGATTTCTTTTGCTCTTTGCAAAACATCTTTTGGAAGACCAGCCAAAGTTGCAACTTCAATGCCAAAGCTTCGATTTGTTCCTCCTCGCACAATTTTACGCAAAAATACGATGTGTTCATCAATTTCTTTCACAGCTATTGAATAATTTTTTATGCCTTTTATCACACCTTCAAGTTCAGTAAGCTCATGATAATGTGTTGCAAACAATGTTTTTGCTTTGAAGTTGTTTGCAATATATTCAATCACTGCCCATGCAATGCTAAGGCCGTCAAACGTTGATGTCCCCCTTCCTATTTCATCCAGAATAATCAAGCTTCTGTCAGTTGCGTTTGCCAAAATAAGTGCAACTTCACTCATTTCGACCATAAATGTGCTTTGACCGAATGCAAGATCATCACTTGCACCAACCCTTGTGAAAATGCGGTCTGTGATTGAAATTTCAGCCGATCTTGCAGGCACAAAGCTGCCGATATGAGCCATGTAAGTGATTATGGCATTTTGTCGCATATAGGTGCTTTTTCCTGCCATGTTTGGACCAGTGATAACCATGATGCGATTTTCATCTTGGTCTAAGAATGTATCATTTGCCACAAACTGCCCATTCTTAAGATACTGCTCAACAACTGGATGTCTGCCACCTTCTATTTTTATATGAGAAATGCTTGAGTTGATCACTGGTCTGCAATAATTGTTTTTGACTGCAACTTGTGCAAGCGACAAAAGAGCATCAACTTCAGCTATGCTGGCTGAAATCTGTTGCAGCAGCGGAATTTGGCTTATTAAATACTCCTTTAGCTTGGTAAAGATCTCATTTTCAAGTTTGACTGCATTTTCTTCAGAATGCAAAACAACATCTTCGATTTCTTTAAGATCAGGAGTTATAAATCTTTCATTGTTTGCAATCGTTTGTCGCCTTTTATATCTTAACGGAACATTCTCAGCATCTTTCTTGCTGACTTCAATATAATAACCAACCACGCGATTATAACCGATTTTCAAAGTGCGAATCCCCGTCTCTTCAATCTCTTTTGCTTCAAGATCTTTCACCCATTGTGTTGCTGAATTTTTGGCATCTCGCAATTTGTCAAGCTGTTCGTTGAAACCTGCTTTGATATAGCCACCATCTTTTGTCGATGCGGTTGCTTCTTCATCAATCGCATTTTCAAGTAGTTTGGTAAGTTCTGTCATTTCAACTAAATTTTCGTTGCACACACTGAGTTTTTTGCTTTGACAGGACGACAAAATGTCTTTGATTTTTGGAATTTGTTTTAGTGTTGTTTTCAAGCCAAGAAGTTCTTTAGGTGAAACTGTGTTATACCCAATTCTGCCAGAAATTCTTTCAATATCGTTGACGGCTGAAAGAGTTTGACTTAAATTGTCTCTGACAATAAGTTTTTTGCAAAGTTCATCAACAGCATTCAGCCTTGAATTGATTTCTTTTTCATCCTGCAGTGGACAGTCCAGCATATTGCGAAGTTTTCGACTGCCCATTGATGTCTTTGACTTGTCAAGAACCCACAAAAGCGAGCCAGTTTTGTTTCTATCTCGCATATTTTCTGTGATTTCAAGATTTCTGCGAGAATTTGAGTCAACTGTCAAGAATTTATTGTTTGAAAGAAGCCTGATTTTGTTGATGCTTTTGAGTGTTCTTTTTTGTGTTTCCTTCAAATATTCAATTGTTGCTCCAGCTGCAGCAATAAGTTCATTTTGACCTTTAAGCTCAAAAACTGACTGATAATTTAAGCCAAATTGATTTTCAAGATTTTGTTCGGCTCTGCTTTTTGAAAAAGCCCATTCATAATATGGATAGAATTTTGGAACAAGGTTGCTTCTTGACTGTTTGATTTTGGCAAGCTCTTCTCCGCCACTTTCATTACAAATGATTTCTGACGGCATCACTCTTGCAATCACATCAGCAAGTTCTCGAATAAAATCTTGTCCGCAAGGCACAACATAAAATTCACCTGTTGAGATGTCAACATAACAAACTCCAAGTTTGTCATAACCTTTAAAAACTGTCATAAGATAGTTGTTTTTTCCGCCTTCAAGCATTTCATCTTCAACAATTGTGCCAGGAGTGATCACTCTCACAACATCACGCTCAAGCACTTTAACCCCTTTCTGCGGAGTTGAAGTTTGCTCGCAGATTGCAACTTTATAGCCTTTTGCAATCAATCTTGCAATATAATTTTGAGCTGCATGATAAGGAATGCCACACATCGGAGCCTTTTCTGACAAACCGCATTGTTTGCCTGTCAAAATAAGATCAAGCTCTTTTGATGCTGTGATGGCATCTTCATAAAACATTTCATAAAAATCGCCCATTCGATAAAACAAAATGCAATCTTTATATTGCTCTTTTGTGAGCAAATATTGTTTCATTGCAGGCGATAATTCTTCTTTTTTCATCTTTTGCCCGTCTCCTTCTGAATTCTTTTTTCTTCATTTAACAGTTTGTTTACACGCTCATTTTTCACACTTTGAGGTATTTGATTTTCCATTTTGCTGGCAACTGTGCCCTCTCTTGGCGAATACATGAAAGCAAAAATGCTGTCAAACTGCACTTGTTTGATAAGTGATAAAGTGTCTTTAAACTCATCTTCTGTTTCGCTTGGGAAGCCAACGATAAAGTCAGAAGTAATGCGACAATTTGGAATTTTTGCCCTTATCTTTTCAATGATGCTCAAATATTTTTCACGAGTGTATTTTCTGTTCATAAGAGCCAAAATTCTATTGTTCCCGCTTTGTGCTGGCAGATGAATATATTTTTCGATTTTCTTTTCGCTGGCAATCACATCAATGACTTCATCTGTCAAATCTTTTGGATGTGAAGTCATAAAAGAAAGAGTAAAATCTCCATCCAATGCGCAAATATCTTTTAATAATTTTGCAAAAGAAACTGGCTTTTTCAAATCTTTTCCATAAGAATTCACATTTTGCCCAAGCAAAGTGATTTTTTTGTATTTCTTTTCAGCAAGAATACCTTTTATTTCATTCAATATGTTTTGTTCTTCTCGAGATTTTTCTCGACCTCTTACATAAGGCACAATGCAATAGGTGCAAAAATTGTTGCAGCCATGCATAATATTGACCCAAGCATTGTCGCCGCTGGTGCGCTTGTAAGGCAGCACTTCATCAATCTCGCCTTCTTGCCAAATCTCAAGTTGTCTGCCTTTTTTCACAGCTGCGATATAATCAGCAAGTTTTGGCAAATTGAAGGTGCCAATCACAATGTCAACAAAAGGAAATGTCCGAAGCATTTTTTGAGCTGTTGCTTCTTTTTGAGTCATGCAGCCACACAAAACAATTATTAAGTCTTTTTTTGTTTTTTTGAGCTTTTTAAGGTTCCCCACATTGCCAAAAACTCTTTCTTCTGCCCCTTCTCGAATTGCACAAGTGTTGAAAACAATAATGTCAGCTTCTTCTCTTTTGTCAGCGAGTGTATAGCCAAGTTTTTCCAAAATTCCTGCAATTTTTTCAGACTCGTGCACATTCATTTGGCAGCCATAAGTAACAATAAAGTATTTCATAATCAATCCTTTCTTTAGAATAATAAACAAAGCAAAGTGGCAAATATTGCCTGCTTGAAAATTCGCTCTTTTAATGCTATGGTGATTGCAACAAAAAATAGTGTAAGATCACCCATCACATACTACATTTTTATTATACAATACATTACATAATTTTTCAAATAAAAAATAATCTTGGCAAATATTTTTTTAAATAGGCGGCATAATAAAAAGGATGAAAAAATTTTTAAAATGGTTTTTTATTACTCTAACAATATTATTTTTGGCAGGAATAATTGCCCTGTCTTTTTATATAGGTTCAATCTATACAAACGCAAGCAAAATTTCGCTTGATAATGCAAAACTTGCAGCACCTTTCACCACCATTGAAATCTTTGATAACGACAACAAATTGATAAAAGAAGACAATGCTGTCAGCCAGCATCATGCAGAGATTTCCACTCTTTCACCTGACACTATCAACGCTTTCATTTCAATTGAAGACAAAAACTTCTATCAGCATCATGGAGTAAATTACAAGCGAATTGTCAAAGCAATGATAAACAATTTGAAAGCTGGAAAATTTAAGGAAGGCGCTTCTACCATCACGCAGCAACTGATCAAAAACAGTCATTTGACAAGTGATAAAACTTTTGAAAGAAAAATCACTGAAATTGCTCTCAGCAAAAAACTTGAAAAACAATTTTCGAAAGACGAAATTTTGCAGCAATACCTAAACATCATCTATTTTGGCAACAACTGCTATGGCATTGAAAATGCTGCTCAGTATTATTTCTCATGCCCTGCGAGCGAGCTTAATCTTCAGCAGTCGGCTCTGCTTGCAGGGTTGATCAAATCACCGTCAAAGTATTCCCCTATAAAAAACCCAGAAAAAGCACTTGAAAGAAGAAATTTGGTGCTAAGCGAAATGGAAAAGGACGGAAATATTTCATCAGAAGAGGCATTACACGCAAAAAATCAAGAATTAGGACTCATGATAACCAGCAAACACAGAAATAAGCTGAACTCATACAGCCAAGCAGCAATTGATGAAGCGGAAAAGCTGCTGCATCTGCCAGCTCAGCAAATAGCACTGCAAGGCTATAAAATTTACACATATCAAAATGAAAAACTGCAAACCGACCTTGAGAAAGCTATTTTAAAAAGCAGTCCATCATCAAACTATGCAGGTATTGTGATTGACAATAAAAAGCATAGCGTTGTTGCATATAATGGCAACGGAAACTATAAAATTTTGGAGTGCAAAAGGCAACCAGGCTCTTGCATAAAGCCAATTTTGGTTTATGCACCAGCTTTGAATGAAGATATTATTTATCCATGCACACATCTTTTGGATGAAAAAACAGATATAGCAGGCTTTTCACCAAAAAATGTTGGAAACACCTATCATGGTTATGTTTCAGCAAGAGAAAGTTTGTCAAAGTCATATAATATTCCAGCTGTTAAGATTTTAAGTTATGTTGGAATTGACAAAGCAAAAAAATATGCTCAAGAACTCGATATCGAATTTGATGAAAAAGATGAGGGGTACTGTCTTGCTCTCGGCGGCATGACTTATGGTGTGAATATTTCTCAGCTTGCTGGAGCATACACTGCTTTTGCCAATAATGGCATCTATGCACCGCCAAAATTCATTTCTTTTATTGCTGACAAAAACGGCAAAATTGTTTACACACACTCACCTGAAGAGAAACAAGTTTTACGAGAAGACAGCTGCTATCTTTTGACTGATATGCTCAAAACTTGCACTCAAAGCGGAACAGGAAAAAAATTGGCAGCACTGCAGATGCCTCTTGCAAGCAAGACCGGCACGGTTGGCAAATCAAATTCAAAGCAAAATCTCGACGCCTGGAACATTTCTTATTCACCAGAACTAACTTGTGGAGTTTGGCTTGGGAATCTTGACAACACAGCCATCGACTATACAGGCGGCAATCAACCAACCGAAATTGTCAAAGATTTTTTTGAAAAAAATAAAACGACAGAAGATTTTGAAAGACCTTCTTCAATCGTCGAACGGAAAATTGACACCACTGAACTTGAAGAAAACCATCGCATAGTGCTGGCAAACAATTTTATCCCAGAAAGATACACAAAAGACGAGCTTTTTTCACTTTTTAATTTGCCAAAAAATATCTCAAAAAAATTTGCTGAAGCGCCTTCTCCAATCATAAAAAGCAAAGTGGAAAACGACCAAGCCGTGCTAGTTTTTAGCGCAAACGAATATATGACTTATCAAATCTATGATGGAAATGTTTTGAAAAGTGAAATTTCAAACAAGAATGGTGAACAAAAGTTAAGTCTACCAATAGAAAAAAACAGAAAAACATTGAAAATCAAGTGGTTTTACACTTTATATCCAGAGATTGAAGAAGAAAAAGAAATTGTTTTTGTGAAAACTAAAGCCCAGCCACAAAACAACAAACGCTGGTATATTTAAAAAAGCAGGTGCAATGCCTGCTTTTATGCAATTTCATATTTTTCTTTAACTTTTTGAGTGATTTCGTCGTAAATGTCTTGATGTTCTTCCAAAAATTGCTTAACATTTTCTTTGCCTTGTCCAATTTTCTCATCGTTATATGAAAACCAAGAACCTGACTTTTGAATAATGTCTGCATTGAGTGCAAGATCAACCACGCAACCTGACTGAGAAATGCCTTTGCCATAAACAATATCAAATTCAGCAGTTTTGAATGGTGGTGCAAGTTTATTCTTTACAACCTTAACAACAGTTCTGTTTCCGATAATGTTTGCCCCATCTTTGATGGTATCTTTTCTGCGAACATCCAGACGAATGCTTGCATAAAACTTGAGAGCTTTTCCGCCAGTTGTTGTTTCAGGCGAGCCAAACATAACACCAACTTTTTCACGAAGCTGGTTGATAAAAATGACTGTTGTGTTGCTTTTGTTGATGACCCCTGTAAGTTTTCGAAGTGCTTGACTCATCATTCTTGCCTGCAACCCCACATGAGAATCACCCATCTCGCCATCTATTTCAGCTTTTGGAGTAAGGGCTGCAACAGAGTCAACAACCACAATATCAACTGAACCAGATTTTACAAGAGTTTCACAGATGTTGAGTGCTTGCTCACCGTTATCTGGCTGAGAAACAAGCAAGTCATCAAGATTTACGCCCAATTTTTCTGCATAAGTTGGGTCAAGAGCATGTTCAGCATCAATAAAAGCTGCTGTTCCGCCAAGTTTTTGAGTTTCAGCAATTATATGAAGAGACACAGTTGTTTTACCAGAAGATTCAGGTCCATAAATTTCAATCACTCTTCCCCTTGGAATGCCACCAATGCCAAGAGCAATATCAAGCACCAAACATCCTGTTGGAATGACATCAATTTTTTCATGCACACGCTCGCCAAGCTTCATGATTGAGCCTTTCCCATATTGTTTTTCAATCTGCAAGAGAGCCTGCTCTAAAGCTTCTTTTTTTGCGTCTTTTTTTATATCTTTCTTTTCCATATATTCCCCTTTAGTTTTTTCTATAATATTTTATCACGAAATCGTCAAAAAGCAAAATCATTTTGGCGTAATTTTTTAACTAAATGATAAAGGCAAGTGTTCTTTGCCATTTCAATTGATTGGTCAAGTTTGCCAGTAAAATTGCACTTATAAAAATGAATTTCTTTTTTGTCAGCGATTGTGAAAACAAAATGCAAACTATCTCCTTCAATGCTGCCACTTGTTACCACAGCTAAATCACAATTTGAGCTCTGTAAAATATTTTCAGTTTCCTTGTGTAATTCCTCGTTGTCAGCATTTTCAAAAAACTTGATTTGTGCAAGTTTTAAAATATCAGAAAAGTCTGCATTTTCAAGAAGAGATGAAATTATTTTGCCTTTGGTAACATTTTCACAAATTGACATTGACAAATTTTTCATTTTTAGCAGTTGATAAATGATTTTTTCAAGGTTCAATTCATTTTCGCTGAACATATAGCTTTTGAATGCTGTTGCAATTTTGACTTGATTATCATCAATCATATCTCCTTGTCCGTGATAAGAAAGATATACATCGCATAAAATATTGTTTTCAATAACTTTGTATTTTAAATCAGCAACTTCGCTTTTGAGTTGCTCAAGCTTTTGAATAACGCTGTTTTTGTTTAAGCCAAAAAGGTGAAATTGACATACGGCATCATTTCCGAGAATTTGAGATAAAATCGACAAATCGCTTTCAAGTGGAATAAAAACAATTTTTTGTTCTTGTTTTTTAAACACAACAACTTGCTGAGCAATAATATCTTTCTCTGACCCAAGCGAAGAATAGTGATCAATTATAATATTATCCAAATTTTCATTTTCTGAAAAAACGATGCTGCTGTCTTCAAAAAGCAATTCTTTTTGTTTTGCAAGCGGCAAAATTTCAAAATGGCAGATGTTGCATAAGTTTCGAGCAAAAAGCAAGTTTAATTTTGTCAAATCAAACTTTGTAAGGCCGCTTAAAACATTATCGGAAAAAATGTATATTTTAAACTCCACTATTTCTCCTCAGAACTATCTTTTTCGTTTTTAAAAACAAACCTATTTTGAATAAGATAATGCACTCCAGAATAAACAGTCAGCACTGTGGCTGCAGCCAAAAAGATCATCAAAATCAAACCAATAATTCCAGTAACTCTGTCAACGACAGAAGGAGCGATTGATTGAATGATATCTGTCAAAAAGAAGGCATAAAACATATATAAAACGATTGCCACAAACTGAAGAGTTGCTTTGATTTTTCCGCTCATGTCTGCAGCCAAAACCTTGCCCTTGCTTGCAGCAAGTTGCCTTAACGCTGAAATGATAAATTCTCTTGCAAGCATAACAACAACGCACACAACCCCAAGCCAAGAAGGCCATACAACAGGAGCTGTGCCAGTGATTGGCACGGCAATGATAAGAATAAAACCAGTCATTGTCAGCACCTTGTCAGCGATCGCGTCAAAAAACTTTCCAAGGTCAGTAACTTGGTTTGTTTTTCTTGCTATGCGACCATCGACAAAATCAGTCAAAGCAGCAATCACAAACAAAATTGCTGCAACCAGTCTTGCATAAGGAATAAAAGTTGCAAGATAGAAAAACACAATAAGCGGAATAAGCAAAAGTCGTGAAAGAGTTATTTTATTTGGCGTATTCATACTAATTCTCCTTTTAAATAGCTTCCATCAAAATCATAAATTTTGACTTTAACAAAAGTTGAAAGTTCAACATTTCCATTATCCACAAAACGCACTGCAAAGTCAACTGTTGGCGAAAGGTTTTGGCTGTGAGAGACAAATTCGCCGCTGTTTGAATCGAAATAGTCAACAAGCACAACCATCTGGCTGCCAATGAGCTTTGAAATCTTTTCTTCCACAATCTTTTGTTGAATTTTTGTGATTTTTTTTGCTCTTAACTTTTTAATAAAGGCCGGAACTTGTTTTTGCATAAAATATGCTGCTGTATTTGTCTCTTTGCTATAAGAGAAAAAACCAGCATAATCAAATTCTGCCTCTTTGGCAAAGTTGACTAGTTTTTTAAATTTTCTCGCAGTCTCTCCAGGATAGCCAACAATGAATGTGCTTCTAAGTGCAAACAAAGGATATTTTGTCTTGATGTTTTCAATTAACTCCTTAGTTTCTTTCTCTCCCAACCTTCGTCTCATGCTGTGCAAAATCTCGTCATCAATATGTTGCAATGGAATATCAAGATACTTACACATTTTTTCATTTTTATTTATGTACTGAAGAAGTTCATCTGTGATTTTTTCTGGATAAAGATAGTGAAGTCGAATCCATTTTATCTCTTTGATTTTGCTCAGTTTTTCGCACAGTTCAATAAGTTTGTTTTCGCCATAAAGATCTTCGCCATATCTAGTTGTGTCCTGTGCAACCAAGATCAGTTCTTTTATTCCCCTTTTTGCAAGATCCTTTGCTTCGTCAACAAGCTCATCCATCGCAACACTTTTATATCGACCTCGAATACGTGGAATTGTGCAATACGAGCAAACATTGTCACAGCCGTCTGCAATTTTAAGGTAAGCATAACTGACACCACAAGTGAGCACTCTTTGGCAAGTTTTTGCCGGTTTTGACGGATCAACTTGATAAAGGGCTTCAATTTTTTGACAAATAAGATCATTTTCTCTTACTCTTAGAAATAAATCAATCTCGGGGAAAAGTGAAGAGAGTTGCTCAAAATGTCGCTCTGGAAGGCATCCTGAAACAATTATTTTCTCGATCACTCCTTGCTTTTTTAGCTTTTCCATTTCAAGTATATTGAAAATTGCTTCTTCTTCAGCCGGTTCAATAAATGCACAAGTGTTGACAATCACAACATCGGCATCATGCACATCTTCAACGACGCTAAAGCCATAAGCTTTAACTCTTCCAAGCATTTTTTCAAGATCGACCTTGTTTTTGTCGCATCCAAGACTGATTGCTGATATTTTTTTGTGAGCAAGTTCTTTTTTAGTCATAAGTATCTCCAAAAATTTGATAGAATTCTTCTATTGTAATGTAAACACTTCGCTGTTTTGCACCTTCTGCCGAAGAAATATATCCACGCTCTTCCATTTGGTCAACAATTCTTGCAGCTCTTGGATAGCCGATTGACAATTTTCGCTGAACCATGGTCGTGCTTGCAACACCATTGTCAATGCAAATTTTAAGAGCTTGCGGCAAAAGTGGATCCATGCCGTTATCATCATTTGCCCCATGACTGCTTTTGCCTGGGCTGTTGATCGCGTTGTTTGCTTCTTCGTCAAAAGTTTCTTCATTATTTTCAATCACAAAGTTGACAATATCTTTGGTTTCTGGAGTGTCAATAAAGCACCCTTGCAGTCTGATTGGCGAAGAATCTGCAGGCTTATAGAGCATATCACCATAGCCAAGCAGTTTTTCTGCGCCGGTTGCCCCCATGATAACTTCACTATCAACACGACTTGCCACCTTAAATGCAATTCTAGCAGGCAAATTTGCCTTCAAAGTGCCAGTTACAACATCAGTTGATGGTCGTTGTGTTGCTAAAATTAAATGTATTCCAGCCGCTCTAGCCTTGCCAGCAAGACGCCTTATCTTATCCTCAATTTCATTTTTTGCAACTGCCATAAAGTCTGCAAATTCGTCAAATATAATCACAATATATGGCATCTTTTTGACTTTTCTTGACAGCACTTTTTCAGTTTTATTGTATTCGTCAATGTTTCTCACTCGCTCTTCAGAAATAAGTCTGAATCTTCGTTCCATCTCATCAACAGCCCACTGCAGTGCATTGACCGCTTTTGTTGGGTCTGTTAAGACTTTTGGAATCACCATATGAGGCAAACCTTCATACATTGAAAGTTCAACTTGTTTTGGATCGATCATGATAAATTTGACTTCGTCAGGAGAAGATTTGTAAATAAGTGAAGTGATAATCGTGTTAAGACAAACACTCTTTCCTGAACCAGTTGTTCCTGCAACAAGCAAATGTGGCATCTTTTGCAGATTGCACACTTTGACAGTGCCAGTAATATCCTTTCCAAGAGCAAAGGTAAGCGGAGATGGCGAAAGAGAAAATTCTTTTGACAGCAGCACATCTTTTATGCTGACTTTTGCCACTTTGTTGTTTGGCACTTCAATGCCCACCTTGCTTCTGCCAGGAATTGGAGCTTCAATTCTGATCTGCCCTTTTGCAGAAAGTGCGTAAGCAATGTCTGCATCGAGAGAAAGAATTTTTTTGACGGATATGCCTTCCGGCATTTCAATTTCATACCTGGTAACTGTTGGTCCAATGACAACATTTTGCACTTTTGCTGGCACACCAAATTTTTCGAGTGCATTTTCAAGAGCGACTCTTTTCATAGGTATTTCTTCATTGAAAATTGAAAGATCGTCAGATTGAGTTGTGATAAGGTCTATTGATGGTCTTGTATAGTTGTAAAGTTTGACAAGTTCGGTTTTGCTTTCATCCTCAAGCTGAACAAATCTTTTTTGTCTTTCACTTTGTTCGACGTGTCTTTCACTCATGCCGCTGTCTCGAGATAGTATTGCATCAGGTTGCCGTTCGTCTTGCAAACGATTTGTTTGTAGCTGCCTATCTCGTGAAAAATCTGATCTATCACGTGAGAAGTCAGACCTATCTCTTGATAAATTTGATCTGTCAAACGATTGTGTTTGAGAAGAACTGTCATACTCATGTTCTTCATTTGAAATTGAAGAGTAATCAATAAATTCATCATCACTGACATTGTCATTGTGCATTTGGCTTATTTCTTCTTTGACAACCTCTCTGATGATATCTTCAGCTTGAGAAGTGATTTGCTCAGGCTTCATTTCAGGCAAATTTCCGCGTTTGATTTCAGGTTGAGAAAAATCATAGTTTTCTTCATGCACATATGTTGACGGATTGATCTGCTCTTGCTGTTTCATCTGATTCAAAGTGTTGTTTATATCACTTGTATTGAGATTTGTGATAGGCTGTGATGTGCGTTTGTTTTTGTTTGCCATAAACTTTTCAATATCAACGGTTGGTGGCTGCAAAAGATAATCACGAATGGTCATCCCTTCTGGAATTTTTGGCTCAGCTTCTTTTTCTTTAGGCAGCTTTATCTGTTGATGTTGCGGTGGAATATTTTTAAAGCCACCTGCAAGTCCAAGCTTTTCTCGTGCAGTCAATTCTTTTTGCTGGTCTTCTTGATGCTGCGCGCCAAACATAACATTGACATCTTCTTGAGGTGTCAATATTTTTGCAATTTTTGGAGATTTGTCATAAACAACCTGCTTTTGTGTGGTAGATTTTTCTTTAATATTAAGTTTCACAGGTTCTGATTCTTTTTCATTTTTCTTAAGAGATAAAATTGTTTCAATAAAGAAAACAACACAAACAACAAAAGCTAGTGCAAAAACAATATAAGTTGCCACACCGCCCATTAAATAAGCAAGAGAGCAAGGCAGAAAACCTATTATAATGCCGCCAGCTGTAAAGCGATTTGTGTAGTTTAATGCGATATAGCTTGCATAATCATTTTCGCCTGGCAACCCAACGATTATAAGCTGCAAAATGCAAAGGAAAAAATATAAAGACAAAAACAGCAAAACTGCATACCGCTTTGGCATAACATATTTTTTATCATTGAGAAGAGCAAGAGATAAAAGAAGCCCAAAAACAGATAAAGGATAAACAAATATTCCTAAAATGCCAAGAAAGAATGTTTGCAAAGCAGGAATAAGGCTGGTGACAGAAAACAGGAACACAATGGTTGAAAGCGCAAGCAAGATTGCGCCTATAAGCTTTTTCTTGTTTTTTGTTGATTTTTTATTTTTGTTTGAAATTTGAAAAGTAGCCATAAAACTCCCTTCTACTGCACAATATATATTAAATATAACACAAAAGAAAAATATCTCAAACTAAGTTGAGATAATTTTTGTTTTTAGTTGCGATTTTTTTAAGATTTTGCAAAATTTTTTGTCAAAAAAACTGTCTTTAAACTGCCGGCTCTATTGTTTGACTGACTGTTGTAAGATTAAATCCGTTCTGCTTGAACCAGTCAATAATTCTTGGCAATGCTTCAACTGTTTTTTCTGTTGGGTGCATCAAAATTAAATCGCCACCACTAGCATTTTTGATTGCTCGAGAATAAATAAGTTCTGCATCTTTATCTCTCCAGTCAACAGTATCTCGAGTCCACATAATAGTTTTATACCCAAGCGATGAAGCCACTGACACAGTAGTTTTGTCATAAGCTCCACTAGGCGGCGCAAACAGATTCATTTCGACATTTAAAAGTTCTTTGACTATGGTGTGAGTTGTTGAAATTTCATTCAAATTGCCCTTTTCATCAAGCTTGTCATGGTCTTTGTGATGATAGCCATGATTTGCAATTTCATGTCCATCTTGATAAATTTTTTGAAGCATATCTTCGTTTAAAACAGCCCAAGTTCCACCAATAAAAAAGGTTGTTTTTACATCATTTTCTTTCAAAATTTCAAGCATTTGATCAAGATATTCTGTCCCCCAATAAACATTTATCATCAAACTTACATTTTTTGACGACTTGTCGCCATTGTAATAAACTCCACTTACTGTTGAAGTGTTGACAAGCATATTCCCGCCCCAAATTGCAAGCACAGACAAACCCGCCAGCAACACGACTATAAAAATGTTTACCACGCCTTTTCGAAATTTTATAACCCCAAAATGTATCTTTTTCATGCTATAGACTATTCAAGTTTTAAACAAAATATGTCAAAATTTTTCTTAAATTTTGTTTTGCGAAAAGAAATCAATTTAGGCATGATTTAGGTGTTTAAACCGCAACAAAAAACCATGCAATTTGCATGGTTTGGTTTGTTACTCACTTTCAGGGTCTTCAGTCTCTGGTTGAGCCTCTCCATTTTCTGGTTCAACATCCTTGTTTTCTGGTTGAGAATCTGTTTTTGCTGGATGAGCAAGTTCTATAACTGCTTTCTTGAATTCTTCAGACAAGCTGTCTAAGGAAAACGGGTTAATCTCTGATAAATCTGCGCCATTCTCTACAGCTTTTTTTACAGCAGCAATATCTTGTTTTTTCAATGCTTCAAAAAGCTCAACTTGCAGTCTTTTTTGCTCTTCAACCTTTGCAGCTTCTTCTTGTTTTCTCTTTTGTTCGGCTTCAACCTCTTTTTGAGCCTTGTATTCCTTCACTGCGTCACAAATGTATTTATTTTCCTTATTTTCTATAGATGCAATTTCTTTAATCACATCGTCATCTACTTGAATTGTTTGTGCCTTTGATGTTGCCAGGATATACCAAACAAGAGGATTGTTTGTGTAATTTACAACACTGTAAACAGTACTATGGCCATCAATGTCTTTTGCGTTTATATTAACATCTTTAGATTTAAGCAGATCTCTTAATTCTTCAAGTTTTTTGTTGGCAGCAGTTCTTTCTTCTTCAGATAAAACGTCTCCTTTGCGTGAAAGCTCAAGTGTCTCCTTTAAAGCAGTTTCAAAGACTCCAGTTGTCTGACCATTAGCAGTTTTTGCATCAGCCAATTCATTAAATTTTTTCATGAAAGCGTCAGGCAAAATCCATGTTTTGACAAGCTCCTCAAATTTTTGTTGCGCCGATTTTTCAATTTCTTGTTTATTGGTCTCTTGTTTTACAGTTGCTGTCTGCACTGCTGTTTCTTTTTTCTTTCTTTGTAAAATTGGCTTAATTGGATGTATTTCAAGAGCCTTCAAAACTTTTTCTGAAATATACTTTTTAGTCTTTTCATTTAAACTCAAAAAATATCTAGCCACGTCCTTGTCTTCAATACTTTCCTCTTTAAAACCCATTTGTTCAAGCACATCAGCATTTTTTTTAATCGCTGCTGCCCTGAAATCACTATCCTTTTTGAGACTGCTTGAAACATAACGATAAACTTTCGGTTCAACTTCAATTGCTAGAAGAACAAAACCTCGATCTTTGCTGTATTTTTTATATTTTTTTGTTGCAAGATCTCCTGGATTGAGTTTTACTTCATCTAGTGCTTTCAACTTTTTTTCATCAACTTTTTCGTCTTTATTTTTTGCCATCTTTTCTCTCCTTTTATGTCAATATTATATCACAAATTGAATATTTGTCAATAGTTTAGTTTAAAATAAATATGCAAAACGAGTCAATGCGAGTGCAATTTTTTCAAATACTAACAAAACGATGACGACAAATTTCTTTATAGCGAACGAAGTGTTGAAAATAAAGCAAGGTGTCAAACAAGAAAAGCTGGAACTGTATATTTCATTTTGTCATGATATTTTTGTAAATAAAATTTGAAGAAAAATTATTGAACAAAATAAGAGAATGGTCTTTACAGCACGAAAAAAAGCATAGCGTGGTTGCTATGCTTTTTTATTCAATTAAATAGAAATCTAAAGTTTTTTGAGCCTCTAGACGGTTTCTTTAAGATAGAGTCCTCTCTATCCCCTGATTGCCTGCTCGGCAATAGTCGACTTATCTTCTCT
>CALVNA010000004.1 GCA_944349535.1 uncultured Clostridia bacterium | reverse complement strand
AAGATCAAATGCTTGCAAGTAACAAAAAGTAGGAAGTGCACTTCCTACTTTTTATCGTTTATTTAAGAGCCCTCAATCTTTTAAACATATCTGCTAAAATTCTGCCGCTATCTCTCATCTGTGAAACTATATATGCACGATTTTTTCCTTTTTTGTTTAAAGCAATGTGTGAGTGAACAAATTTTACGGCAACTTCTGATTCAATAAATGGAATAGGGTTTGAAAGATAATAAATTACACCACAATCGAACAAAGATTTGTATGAAATTTTGAATGCTTTTAAAGTATTTGTAAATCCTTTATATAAAAGTTTTGCAAGTTCCGAATTTTGCAAATCCAACTCTTCTTCAAGATTTTTTGCGGAAAGGTATAGAGGTGCAAAGCATGATGCGGGGAATATGGTCTTATCTTTGATTTTTTCGATAACAATTTGTGTTGCAATTGGGTCTTTCGACATGTTTGTTTCCGACTGTAAGCCAAAAGGAGTTAGCTCTCCCATAAGAGAATAGAGTTTGATTTTATCGGCTATTTCGGGAGCCTTTGTTACCGCTACCGCAAGATTTGTTGGAACTCCTATGGCAATAAAAGTTACCTTTTCATGCTTTTTGCAAATTTCAATTATTTTGTCAACACCTTCGCTATCCGGCGGGTTGCCAAGTCCCAAAAGCGCCTCTGTGCCCTTGTATATTTTTTTGACTAGATCTTCTCTGACAGCAAGTTTTGCAAGGCGTTTTTCTTTTTTATAAGATCTTTTCACATTGTCTTTGATCACCAAATTCTTATTATTATCACTAAAGTGCGGGGCTATGGTGATTGCTTCAACGGGAGCATTTTTAAACGAAAACAGATAAGAAAGCGCAAATTCATCATCAATTTCATTTGTAACATCCGAATCTATTATGATTGGATATCGCTCCAGCATGGTTTTTCTGTTGTAAAGCTTATAAATTTCATAATACAGATCTTCATAAGTTGTGTAATTTTTGTATTTTGTAAAAGGTCTTTGCTCGGCTGAAACTTGATATATTTTTGTGTTTGGACAATTTTGTTCTGCGCTTACGCACTTTTTGTAGCTGTTGTCAATATAAACATCTATTTTGTTTTTGTTTATCATAAAGCTCTTATCGTATTGTTTTATAATCAATTTATCATACTTAAGTTCTTGTTCTTTCAGCCAGTTAGTGCTGACCGAGCATTTTGAATATCCATCAAAACCCCTTGCAGAAATGAGATAGATTTGGTCGCCATCCTTTTTTAAAGTCTTTGCAAGTTGAAGACCTGTGTAAACAGGTTGCAACACAGGATGTGCTTGCGGAATAGCAATGCTGTCAAAGTGATTTTTCTCTGCAGTTGACCAATCAAACATCCCGTGCCAAATTTGTTTATTTTTGCAAATTACTCCCTTTTTGCTTTTAGAATAAAGCCTGTCATAAGTTTGAGCAAGAGGTATCAGTCTGGCAGTAAATTTTGCCAAAGTATCATCAATATCAAAAGCTATTCTCATATCTCCTCTGTTTAACAAATTAAGTATAGCAAAAATTCATTTCCAAAAACAAACAAAATTAAGAGCAAAACAAATTTTTTATTAAATTTTGTTTGCATTTTTGCTGGATTTTTGATATAATGTAATTAACCATTAAGAGTGTGCGAGGGACAGCCCCGATGACCACACAGCAACCTAGCGTTTTGCAAAGGTGCTAAAGGCTGAGCGATGGGAATTATCATAAATGTCTTGCCATCGCAGCTGCGATGGTTTTTTATTTAAGGAGAATGAAATGAAAATTTTGACAAGCGAAAGTGTAAACATTGGGCATCCTGACAAAACTTGCGATTTGATTGCAGATGCTTTTTTAGACGAGGCGTTAAGCCAAGATAAAAACAGTCAAATGGCTGTTGAATGCGCAATAAAAAATGACAAACTTTTTGTTTATGGAGAGGCAACAACTAACGCGAAAATAGATTACGAAAAAATTGCAAAAAATATTTTGAAACAAATTGGTTACAAGACTGATTTCAAAGTTCTCTGTGAACTAAGCCAGCAAAGTAGCGAAATAAATAATGCTGTGGTTGGCAAGAAGTTAAAGGCAAACGATCAAGGAATTGTTTTTGGCTATGCCACTAACGAAACCGAAGAGTTTATGCCTTTGCCAATCGTCATTGCGCATAAATTAATGCAAGAATATGAACAGTTTAGACAGACCCATTCAGACTTTTTTGCTGACGCAAAAAGTCAAGTTTCGGTTGGATATGAAAGGGGCAAACCTTGCCAGATAGTTGAAGTTGTTGTGAGTGTTTCTCATAACAAAAAACTGACACTTACCTATCTTAGAAAGATCATCAAACAGCAGGTGATTGACAAGGTGCTATCTGCCTATAAAGATCTTGCGCAGCATACCAAATTCCTGATCAATCCGGCTGGAAAGTTTAGCATCTGGGGTTCATTTGCTGATAGCGGTTGCGTAGGAAGAAAAATTGTCGTTGACAGTTATGGTGGAGCGGCTCGAGTTGGTGGCGGCTGCTATAGCTCTAAAAATGCTACCAAGATTGACAGATCAGGAGCTTACTATGCTAGATTCGTGGCAAAGAATATTGTTGCTCATAAATTTGCTGACAGATGTGAAATCCAAACAAGCTATGCCATAGGTAAAGAAAAACCTGTCAGTATTATGATTGAATGTTTTGGCACAAATCATATTTCAATGAATGAGATTTATAGTTATGTTGAAAAGAATTTTGATTTTTCAGTGCAAAATATGATTGATGAACTTGACCTTTTAAAACCAATTTATAAATCCACAGCTTGCTATGGCCATTTTGGACGAGAAGAATTTTCTTGGGAAAAAATTAAAAATTAAGCGATTTTGACATTTTTTTTAAAAAATATTGTGAAATTTTCTATTATTTGATATAATTGCGCTATGAAAATTTCAGTTTTAACTCTTGGATGCAAGGTGAATAAATATGAAAGCGATGCTATTATTGGTAGTCTTGAAAAAATGGGCTATCAAGTTTTTGATGGTCTTGAAAAGGCTGATGTTTATATTATCAATACCTGTGCTGTTACTGGAGAAGCGGAAAAGAAATCAAGGCAAGTGATTGCAAAATGCAGAAAACTCAACGCAAATGCAAAAATTCTTGTTTGCGGTTGCGCAAGTCAAAACAACAAACTGCAGTTTGAAGAAAAAGGTGTTGATTTTGTTGGTGGAGTGGCAAAGAAAAATTTTATTCCAAGCTATGTTGCCATGATTGAACAAGGAAAGCTTTTGCCCTCAGAAGCAGCAGCACTGCCACTTGTTTATGAAGAAGGCGAAAACGCAAAGCAAACACGAACAAGGGCTTATATAAAAATACAAGATGGTTGCAACAATTTTTGCTCTTATTGCATAATCCCATATTTGCGCGGTAGAAGCAGATCAAGAGATGTTGAATCTATTTTGCAAGAGGCAAAAGCTTTGCCAAGCTTTGTCAAAGAAATTGTTTTGACTGGCATCAATGTTACAGACTTTAAGATTGATGGCAGAAGTGGACTTTTGAGCCTTTTGCAGCAGCTTGACAGTCTTGGCAAAAGGCTGCGTCTTTCATCACTTGAAGAGACCCTCGTTGATGAAGAATTTGTGAAAAATTTGGCTGAGCTTGAAAACTTTTGTCCCTTTTTCCATCTTTCTCTGCAAAGCGGAAGCGAGCAGGTTCTTAAGAGTATGAATAGAAAATATACTCCAGAAGAATTTAAAAAATCTGTTAATATTATAAGAAAATACTTTAAAAATGCGGGAATAACAACTGATGTGATTGTTGGATTTCCAACAGAGACCGATCAGCTTTTTGATGAAAGCTATAATTTTATTAAGGATGTTGGTTTTTCTGGTTTACATATTTTTCAATACTCAAAAAGGCCTGGCACAGTGGCTGCAAGGCTGAATGATTTGCCATCTTCAATAAAAAAAGAAAGAGCGAAAAAATTGGAAGAACTTGACAAGCTTTTAAGGCACAAATTTATCAGCCAAAACAAAGAAGTTTCTGTTTTGATAGAAGAAAAAGAAGGAGAGTTTTATGTTGGCTACAGCAAAAATTATATAAAGTGCTATATCAAAAGCAACAAAGATATTGTTGGACAAGTCGTTTTGGCAAAAATTGTACAACCGTATTTGGAAGGTGCTGAAGCTGAAATTATGAAAAATAAATAATTTTTGTTTATTTCAAAAAATTCTTGACTTTTGCACTTTGAAACAATATAATATAAAAGAACTTTGAAATTAGAAGGTGGTGAGAAGATTGACAACTGTTAAAGTAGGCGAAAACGAAACTCTTGAAAGTGCTCTTAAAAGATTTAAGAGAAAATGCCAAAAGGACGGAATCATTGGCGACATCAGAAGAAAAGAAGCCTATGACAAGCCAAGCGTTGCGAAAAAGAAAAAACGCGAAGCTGCTCGTAAAAGAGCAAGAAAAAGAGGCTAAGTCTTTAAACCATTAATTATATTGATTGAAAATCTTAAAAGGAGAAAATTATGTCAAACATTATCGACCAAATCGAAAAAGAAAACATGAAAGAAAATGTTGCACAGTTTAACATTGGCGATACAGTTAAGGTTGGCGTGAAGATTAAAGAAGGCGATAAAGAAAGAATTCAAGGCTATGAAGGCGTTGTTATTGCAAGAAAAAATGGCGGGATCAGAGAAACTTTCACAGTAAGAAAAATCTCTAACGGCGTTGGCGTTGAAAGAACTTTCCCTCTTCACTCTCCACTTGTTGCAAGTGTTGAAGTTGTAAGAAAGGGTCAACCAAGAAGAGCAAAACTTTATTATGTTCGTTCTCTTACAGGCAAAGCAGCAAAAATCAAATCAGCTGATAACAGATAAAAATCACAACAACAGTTGTGATTTTTTTGTTTTTATGAAACAGTTTTTCATCAAATTTTGTCTATATCCTGGCAAAACTGAAATTTGTTTTGTTTTGCCAAATTTTTGTGTTAATATGAAAACATGAACATATGCAAACTTTATGACGAATTTTATTTAGAAAAATCCGATGAAAAAAAAGCGGCTTTTGATCAAAAACTTATCAGCACAAAATTCAAAATAAATGGAGTCAAAACTTCTGACATCGAAAGTTTTGCAAAAACACTTTTTAAGGAAAATGTTGATTTAAACTTATTGCCATTATCATGCTATGAAGATATTTTGATAAAAGGTTTTTTGATTGCAAAACAAAAGGATCAAGAGCTAAAGAAAAAAGAACTTCAAAAACTTTTGCCTTTTATTGATAACTGGGGCAGTTGCGACATGATTTGCAGTCGGCTTAAAAAAATGGACGGTGAAGAAAAATTTTTTCAAGAACTTCTCTACAGCAGCAATCCATTCTATAAAAGGTTTGGTATTGTCTGGCTGAAAAATTTTGTTTTGAAAAAAGATGTAAAAAATACCATAACACAAATTTTAGAAGTAAGTGATGACAATTACTATGTAAAAATGGCACAAGCTTGGGCAGTTGCAGATGGGTTTGTTTTTGATTTTGAAAGCACTTTTGAAGTTTTGAAAACTTACAAAGATGATTTTATTGTGAGAAAATCGATATCAAAAGCAAACGATTCTTTCAGAATCACAAAAGAAAGCAAAGAGATTTTAAAAAAATATTTAAAAGAATGGAAGGAGAAAAAATGTTAGCAAAAGTTGTAAGTTTTGGCCTTAAAGGCGTTGATGGATACAAGATTGACATCGAAACTGATGTCTCAAATGGACTGCCGCATTTTGAAATTGTTGGCTTAGCTGACACAGCAATCAAAGAATCAAAAGAAAGAGTGCGCTCTGCAATCAAAAACAGTGCGTTTGAATATCCAATAAAAAGAATTACTGTCAATCTTGCACCTGCTGATATGAAAAAAGAAGGAGCTGTTTACGATCTTGGCATTGCCATTGCAATCTTGTCTTGCAATGAAGAAAATGGCATCAAAAATGAAAAAGATTTTGCTTATCTTGGCGAGCTATCCTTTGATGGAACTGTCAAAAAAATTAAAGGTGTTATGCCGCTTTTGATTTCCGCACGCAATTTGGGCTTTAAAAAATTTATCGTGCCTGAGCAAAACTGTCAAGAAGCAAGTTTTATAAGCGGAATAGAAGTTTATGGGGTGAAAAGTTTGACCCAAACGGTCAAATTTTTGAAAGGAGAAGAGGAAATTTTGCCTGTCAAGCCCTGCAAATTTGAAGACATAAGTGCAAAACAAAACTATCAGCTTGATTTTTCTCATGTCAAAGGGCAAAAAATGGCAAAGCGCGCTCTTGAAATTGCTGCTGCCGGCGGACATAATCTTTTGATGATTGGGCCTCCAGGAAGCGGGAAAAGTATGCTCGCAAAATGTTTTCCAACTATTTTGCCAGACCTAACCTTTGAAGAAGCGCTTGAAGTGACCAAAATTCATTCAATTGCCGGAGAACTTGACCTAAAACAAGGCATTGTTTGCACAAGACCATTTCGAAGTCCGCACCATACGGCAAGCACGGTCAGTTTGACGGGCGGCGGAAGCAATTCAAAGCCTGGCGAAATTTCGCTTGCTCACAATGGAGTGCTTTTTCTTGATGAATTTCCAGAATACACAAGGCACACTATTGAAACGTTGCGACAGCCGCTTGAAGATGGGGTGATAACCGTTGCTCGCTCAAATGCAACGATCACCTATCCTGCAAACTTCACACTTATCGCGTCAATGAACCCATGTCCGTGCGGCAACTATGGCTCAAAAGATAGAGAGTGCAAATGCTCTCCGGCACAGATAGCAAAATATCTCTCAAAACTTTCAGGGCCGATCATGGATCGAATTGACATTCATATTGAAGTTGAAAATGTCACATACAGTCAGCTTAAAAGCCAAGTTGAAGAAGAAAGTTCAAGCGTGATAAAAGCAAGAGTTGACAAGGCAAGAGCAATTCAACTTGAAAGATTTATAAATGACAAAATCTTTTCAAATTCAAAAATGAGTGCAATTCAAACAAAAAAATATTGCAATCTTGACAGCGAAGGTGAATTGCTTTTAAAAAATGCGTTCGAAAGGCTGAAGCTTTCCGCTCGAGCACATGACAGACTTTTGCGTGTTGCAAGAACTATCGCCGACCTTGAAGGAGAGCAAAATATTTTGGCGCGTCATATTGCTGAAGCCATCAGTTATCGCTCACTTGACCGAAAATATTTTTAAACAGCAATTTTGCTGTTTTTTTCATAAAAAATCAATTTTTTGTAATTTTAAGCGAAAAAAATCAGCAAAATATTGATTTTTTTGCAAATATTATTGTTTCATCAAAAACTTTGACGAAGATTTTGAGATTTTAAAAAATTGTGCTATACTTTAAAAGGTATGAACGAAAAGCAACTTTTGATATATTTTTTGTCGCAGTTTGATTTGGCGGCAAACAAAGTGGAGGAAATTTTGTCAGAACTTGATGAAGATTTTTCCTTTTCAAAACTTTGCTCGGTCAAACTTGACAAGATTGTAAGCAGTGCAGCAGCAGAAAAAATTTTAAGTCTTGCTTCAAAAGAATATGCAAAAATCTATCTTGAAAATCTTAAAGAACTTGGCATCAAGCTGATTTGCAAACTTGACGAAGCTTTTCCTGAAAAGTTGCTGCCTTTGGAAGAGAGTCCTTTCTTTTTGTTCTATAAAGGAGACCTTTCTCTTTTGAAAATGCCAAGCATTGCAATTGTTGGTTCAAGAATGCCGTCAGCCTATGGCAGAATGGTCAGCGAAAGATTTGCAAGAGAACTTGCTCAAAATGGTGTTGCAATCATCAGTGGTCTTGCTTATGGTGTTGACTCAATTGCACATCGAGCAGCCTTAGAATGCGGCGGAAAAACAATAGCAGTTCTAGGTTCTGGACTGAACAATATCTATCCTGCGCAGCATTCTGATCTTGCCAGAGAAATTGCTGAGAAAGGCTTGCTGTTAAGCGAATATTGCCCATCATCTTCAGCCACAAAATATTCTTTTCCAGCTAGGAATAGAATAATTGCAGGATTAAGTGATGGAGTGCTTATCACAGAAGCAAGCTTGAAAAGCGGAACGCTTTATACAAGAGATTTTGCACTTGACTATGGCAAAGATGTTTATGCAGTGCCAGGCAATATTGACAACCCAAAAAGCGCACTTCCCAATGAAATTATTTGTTCAGGGCAGGGCATGGGCGTGAGCAGCAGTAAAGCAATTTTAGAAAATTTGCATATTGAAAATTGCCAAAAACAAAAGACAAACCTTCAGCTTTCCTTTGAAGAAGACATTGTGGTCAAATTGCTTGAAACAGGGGCAAAGGAGCTTGAAGAGATTGAAAAAAAATCAAATCTTCCAATCAACATTTTGAGCAGTTGTTTGACAATGCTTGAAATTCGTGGAATAATATCAAGGATGCCGGGCGGACTTTTCTGCCTTAAATAGCGGAGGAACATGAAACTTGTCATTATTGAGTCTCCTTTTAAAAGAGAATCACTGAAAAAATATCTTGGCAGCGGCTATGAAGTTTTTGCAACCAAAGGTCATATCAGAGACCTTCCAGCAAAATCTTTTGCCATTGACATAAAAAATAATTTTGAACCTAAGTATGAAATTGTGCCAGACAAAAAGGCCTTGATTGCTGATTTGAAAAAGAAAGCTCAAGCCGCTGAGGAAGTTTTGATTGCAACCGACCCTGACCGTGAAGGAGAGGCTATTTCTTGGCATGTAGCAAACATACTTGGTTATAAGCCAGACAAAAAGTGCAGAATTCAGTTTAATGAAATTTCAAAAAAGGCTGTGACCAATGCGCTGACTTGCCCAAGACAAATTGATTTAAATCTTGTTGATGCGCAGCAGGCAAGGCGAGTGCTTGACCGAATTGTTGGTTACAAACTCTCGCCAGTGCTTTGCAAAAAAATTGCACCAAAATTGAGCGCGGGCAGAGTGCAATCGGTGGCTTTAAAATTGGTTGTTGACAGAGAGCGAGAAATAAGAGCATTTGTGCCAGAAGAATACTGGAACGTCAATGCAATTCTTAAAAAGAATAGCAGTGATATAAAAACATCTCTTGCCACATTTCAAGGCAAAAAATTTGTGCCAAAAAATAAAGAAGAAGTTGACAAATTGTTGGAAGAGCTTAAAGGCAAAGATTTTGAAGTCAAAACTGTCAAAAAGAGCAAAACAAAATCTCATGCTCCAGCACCTTTCACAACTTCAACTATGCAACAGGATGCACTCAACAAACTTGGCATGAGCCTTGCAAGAACAACATCTTCAGCGCAGCAACTCTATGAAGGGGTTGAAGTCAAGGGCGAAGGCAAAATCGCCCTTATCACTTACATAAGAACTGACTCTGTTCGTGTGTCAACAGATGCTCAAAATGCTTGCTTAAAATTTATTGAAAACAAATTTGGCAAGGAGTTTTTACCTGCCAAACCAAACATCTATCACACTAAAGAAAATGCCCAGGATGCACACGAAGCCATCAGACCAATCACCATGGATATAACACCTGAAATGGTCAAAGAAACCTTGTCAAATGATAATTACAGGCTTTACAAACTCATTTATGAAAGATTTTTGGCAAGTCAAATGGCAGAAGCTGAATATGCAAGTGTGAGCATAAATTTTGACTGCAATGGTTATGGCTTTAAAGTCAGTGGAAGAACTATGGAGTTTCCTGGTTATACCAGTGTTTACAAGGAGTATGTTGAAGACGACAAAAAGGAAGGTCTTGAAGGAAAACTGCCTAAGCTTGAAGAAGGTGAAGTTTTGCCTTGCAAAGAAATCAAAACAGAGCAGAAATTTACAAAACCGCCAGTCAGATATACTGAAGCAACTCTTGTCAAAGCCATGGAAGAAAAAGGCATTGGCAGACCTGCAACTTATGCCGCAACCATAACAGTTTTGACCAGCAGAAAATACACACAAAAAGAGGGCAGATATCTTGTGCCAACACAGCTTGGAGAAAAAGTTACCATCTATCTTGAAAAGTTTTTCAGCGGCGTGATAAATGTCAAATTTACTGCATTTATGGAACAGCGCCTTGACGATATTGCTTCAAAAGGCGAAGATTGGCATAAAGTTGTTGCCAGCTTTTATAACGGCTTTAGTTCACTTCTTGCCAAAGCCGATGCTTCTGCTTTGACAATGAAACAGCCACCGCAAGAAACAGACATTGTGTGTGAAAAATGTGGGCATAAAATGCTTATTCGTGAAGGCAAATTTGGCAAGTTTTTGGCTTGTTCAAACTTTCCAAAATGCAAAAACACAAAACCGATTGAAAAAGAAAATAAAGTTGTTGGAAAATGCCCTGAGTGCGGCAGTGATATGGTTGAACGAAAAAGCAAAAAAGGCAAAATCTTTTATGCCTGCACAAATTATCCTGATTGCAAGTTTATGAGCTGGGATATTACAACGGGCGAAAAATGCCCAAAATGCAACAGTCCGATCATCAAAAAGGGCAAAATAATAAGATGCAGCAATCATCAATGTGATTTCAAGGTGGCTGATGAAGCATAGTTTTGTCAATGTTATAGGTTGTGGTTATGCAGGCTGTGAGTGTGCATTGTCTTTGGCTGAAAAGGGTGTTAGTGTTCACGTTTTTGATGACCGAGATGTTGTCAAGCGGCAGACTGATGAAGAGATGGAATTTGCAGAAAAAAAACAGTTTGCTGACAAGCTGTTGAAAAAAGAGCTTGAGTTTTTGGGCAGCAATCTTGCAAAAATTGAAAAAGAGCTTGAAGAAGAAAATCCTTCTTTTGATGCCGACCTTTTGCTTGAAAAAGCTCGCGAAAAAGTAAAAAATCATCAAAACATCAAATTTTTTGATATGACAGTCAAAGAACTTAACTTTGACGAAATAAATGTTGTGGCAACTGGTCCGCAAACAAACAAAGCTTTATTCGACCATCTTGTGCAGACTTTTGGATCAAGAAAGTGTTTTGATTGTTTTCCGGTGTTTGCAACGGTGGAAAATTTGGATGAAACACAGTTTTGCCACAAAGGCAAAAATCTTTATTTGCCATTGTCTTACAACGAATACATCGACTTTGTCAACGCAATTATTTTGAAACTCAACTTTGAAATTTTGGCGCATGGCAAAACACCAGAAAAAACAACAATTGAATATATGGCGATGCAAGATAAAGATATGTTGCGAAATGAATACATGACGCCAATTTATCTTGAAGAGTGCTTGCAAAGACCTTATGCAGTTTTAAAACTTGAAAAAACTGGCAAAGCTTATCAAATAAGTGGATTTTCTTCCCAGCTTTCGCCTGAAGTGCAAAAAGCAATTCTTCTTTCCTTGAAAGGTTTTAATGGTTGCAAATTGGTTCGCGCTGGGCAAACAAAACAAAATTGCTATATCAATGCACCATACATGATAAACGAGTTTTGTCAAAGCGAGAAGATAAAAAATTTGTTTTTTGCAGGCAACATTGCTGGTGTCTTTGGAAAAAACGAAAGCATTGCAAACGGTCTTTACGTTGCAAACAATGTGTTTTGCTATTATAATGAAAAAAGATTTGTCAAATTGCCAAAAAAAACTTGCCTTGGTTTCATGATGCAAAAAATTATAAAAACCAACAATTTTAATTACTCAAAATTTGAACCAATTTTTGAAAATTATGATATAAAAGAAAGTGAACAAAAATTTGCAAGTCAATTTGAAAAAGAAAAATTTTTAATTTTCAGGTCTAAATTTTTACTTGAAAAATACAAGGAGGAACTAAAAAATGGAAAGTATGTTTAGAGGCACAACTATTTGCGGTGTCAAGCGAAATGGAAAGATTGCCATTGCTGGAGATGGACAAGTCACATTATCAAACAGTGTGATTTTCAAATCAAATGCCCATAAAGTGAGAAGAATATATAACGGACAAGTAGTGATTGGCTTTGCAGGAAGCGTGGCCGATGCCTTTTCTCTTTGTGAAAGATTTGAAAATATGCTAAATAAATTTTCTGGCAACCTTATGAGAAGTGCAGTTGAACTTGCAGGCACCTGGAGAGAAGACAAAGCTTCAAGGCAACTGGATGCTATGATGATTGTAGCCAACAAAGAAACGCTTTTGATCGTCAGTGGAACAGGTGAAGTGATTGAGCCAGATGACGATGTTTGCGCAATTGGCTCGGGCGGCAATTATGCACTTGCAAGCGCAAAGGCTCTTATGCAAAACACAGATCTTTCTGCAAAAGAGATCGCTCAAAAATCACTTGAAATAGCTGGACAAATTTGCGTCTTTACAAACGAACATATCACTGTTGAGGAGGTTTAATATGAATTTGACACCAAGAGAAGTTGTTGAAGAACTTGACAAATATATCATTGGACAAGCCAAAGCAAAACGAGCAGTGGCAATTGCACTGCGCAACAGATATCGTCGCAGCAAACTGCCAAAAGAAATGAGAGAAGAAATCACTCCAAAAAACATTATTATGCGTGGACCAACTGGAGTGGGAAAAACTGAAATTGCAAGGCGTCTTGCAAAGCTTGTCAATGCACCATTTATCAAAATTGAAGCCACAAAATATACCGAAGTGGGTTATGTTGGCAGAGATGTTGAAAGCATGGTGCGGGATCTTGTTGAAGTGGCAGTCAGACTTGTCAAAGACGAACAAGCGCATGAGATGCAAGCCAAAGTTAGCCCTGTTGTGCAAGCAAGGCTGGTGGACGCAATTTGCGACTCAAGACGAGCTCAAAATCAAAGTGTTGACAAAACTATTGTTCAAAATGATTTGAAAGAAGGCAAACTTGAAGACGAGCAAATTGAAATTGTCGTCAAAGAGGATTCAAAACCAATGATTGCAGTTGGCGGCCCAGAAATCGCTTTAGGATCAATGTTTGACGGACTTTTGCCGCAAAAACGCAAGAAAAAACATATGTCTGTTGCAAGAGCTAGAGAAATTTTGACGGCGGAAGAAACTGACAAAATCATTGATAAAGACAATGTTTATGCTGAGGCTATCAGGCGAACAGAGGAAGAAGGTATCATATTTATAGATGAAATTGACAAAATTATTGGCAAGGCTGGTGGAAGCAACAATCAAGATGTTTCAAGAGAAGGAGTTCAAAGAGACATTCTGCCAATTGTTGAAGGCTGCACAGTAGCAACAAAATATGGCAATGTGAAAACTGACTTTATTTTGTTCATTGCTTCAGGAGCTTTTCATATTGCAAAAATTGAAGATATGATTCCAGAGCTTCAAGGAAGATTTCCAATCAGAGTTGATCTTGACAACTTGACAAAAGAAGATTTCAAACGTATTTTGTCTGAACCAAAAAATTCAGTTACAAAGCAATATTCAAGCATATTGAAAGTTGACAACATTGATCTTGACTTCACAGATGATGCACTTGATGAAATGGCTGAAATGGCTTATGCTGAAAACGAAACAAGTGAAAACATTGGTGCAAGAAGGCTGCACACAATCATGGAAAGCTTGCTCGAAGACATTTCTTTCAATGCAACAGGTCAGCATCCAATGCTTAAGGTGAAAATTGATCGCAAATATGTTCAAAATGCTTTTAAAGAAACTAAAAAGAAGTTTGACCTGAAAAAATATATACTATAAGGTGAAAAATGGATAACAGTCGAACAAAGCTTTTGATTGGCGAAGAAAATTGCCAGCTTATTGCAAGCAAAACTGTTGCAATCATTGGCACAGGTGGGGTTGGCGGCATGGTCGCAATTTCGCTTTGTCGATGTGGAGTGCAAAATTTCACGCTGGTGGATTTTGACAAGGTCAGCCCTTCAAACTGCAACAGACAGGTGGTTGCTTGGCAAGACACTATCGGAAAAAACAAAGTTGATGTTTTGAAAAACATGATTTTGGCAATCAATCCTGCTGCAAAGGTCAACGCAATTTGCAAACGAGTGGAAAAGGAAAGTTTGAAGGCGATCTTTGAAAAACAAGCCTTTGACATTGTGGTTGATGCAATCGACAGCGTTGCTGACAAAGTTGAACTTATTTGTTACTGCAAAAATCATGATATCAACATCATTTCAGCAATGGGAGCTGGCAACAGGATTGGACTGCCACAATTTCACGTGAGCGACATATATAAAACACATGATGATGCTCTTGCAAAAGTTATGCGAAAAAAACTTAAAGAAAGAGGAGTGAGCACTCTTCAGGTGGTTTATAGCAGTGAAAAACCAATAAAAACAAAGGGTATGGTTGGCAGCATTGCCTATCAAGTGCAAAGCTGCGCGCTTGTGATATGCAGCCAAGTCATAAACAAAATTTTAAGGAGGGAAATATGAAAATCATCAATGAAAAAGAATTTGCAAATGAAATCAAAGAGGGGGTTGTGCTGGTTGACTTTTTTGCCACATGGTGCGGGCCTTGCAGAATGATGGCTAGCATTCTTGAAGATGTTGATAAAGAGCTTGGCGGCAAAGGCAAAATTGTCAAAGTTGACGTTGATCAAAACGAAAACTTGGCAAAACAATTTGCTGTTATGTCAATTCCAACCCTTGTGCTTTTCAAAGACGGAAAAATGGTCAGCCGTCACGTTGGGGTTATGCAAAAAAATGACTGCTTAAAACTTTTTAAATAATCTGCATTTTGCAGATTTTTTGTTTTTTGAGGTGTTTTGACAGCAAAAAAGCAAAAATATCTTTCAATTTTGGGCTTTTATCAAAATTGCTATTGACTTTGAAAGCTCAAGGTGCTAGAATATTTCTATCAAAAGAGGTGCAATTATGAGTAGAAAAATTTATCTTGACAACGCTTCAACAACCTTTGTTTCTGGCGAAGTTTTGTCTGAAATGTTGCCATGTTTTAATGCGCTTTATGGCAACAGCAATTCTCTTCACAGTTATGGACGAGATGCACAAGCAATCGTTGACAGAGCAAGAGATCGCATTGCTCATGCAATCAATGCAAAAAAGTCAAACGAAATTTACTTCACTTCTGGTGGAACTGAAGCTGATAACTGGGCGATCAAGGGCATTGCACATGCTTATGCTTCAAAAGGCAAGCACATCATCACTTCTTCAATCGAGCATCATGCAGTGCTTGACAGCTGCAAGGCGCTGGAAAAAGAAGGCTTTGAAGTGACATATTTGCCTGTTGATAAATATGGGCTTGTCAGTGTGGCTGACGTCATCCATGCAATCAGAAAAGACACCATTTTGGTTTCAATCATGGCGGTCAACAATGAAGTTGGCACCATTCAAAACATCAAAGCGATTGCAAAAACAGTCCATGACTATGGCGTGATTTTTCATACAGATGCCGTTCAAGCAATTGGGGCTTTCAAGATCGATGTTCAAGACATGGAAATTGATGCGTTGAGTATGTCGGCGCACAAAATATATGGGCCTAAAGGTGTGGGCGCTTTATATGTCAAAGATGGAGTTTTGATTGAAAACTTGATTGACGGTGGCACTCAAGAGCGTGGAAAGCGTGGCGGAACTGTCAATGTTCCTTCAGTTGCAGGACTTGGTAAAGCTGTTGAAATTGCCTGCCGTGACATATCAATCAATCAGCAAAAATTGAAGGCGATTCGTGATTATTTCATCAAAAGCGTTAATGAAAAAATTGAATACGTTCAAATAAATGGTCATCCTCATCAAAAAATCAATGGCACAGTCAATATGACTTTTGAAATGGCAGAAGGCGAGTCTCTTTTGATGCTTCTGGATCTTGACGGAATTGCCGTTTCAACTGCTTCTGCTTGTATGAGCAATGCAGTTACTCCTTCGCACGTGCTTAAGGCAATGGGGCTTAGCGATGAACTTGCTCAAAGTTCAATCAGATTTTCATTTGGCAAAAATATTTCAAAAAATGACATTGACTATGTGGTTGAAATGCTGGCTAAAAATGTGGCAAGGCTTAGATCGATTTCAGCACTTACTAAAGCAGGGAGGAAATAATTATGTATAATCAAACAGTGATGACAAAATTTTTAAGACCTGAAAATGCAGGTGCTTTGCGTGGAGCAAATGCTGTTGGCAAGGCTGGCAATTCAAGCTGCGGAGATGTGATCAAACTCTATCTTCTTGTGGATGAAGAAGGAGTGGTTGAAGAGGCAAAATTTAAAACTTTCGGTTGTCCTGCTGCGATTGCCTGCTCTGATGTTGCCTGCGATCTCGTGCGTGGGCTTAAGATTGATGAGGCGCTTGACGTTTCAAGCAAAGAAATCTTTGACGAGCTTGGCGGACTTGATGATAGTCGAGTTTACTGCTCTGTTCTGGCAGAAGATGCAATCAAGCTTGCCGTTGAAAACTATTATAAGAAAAAAGGAAAAGAAAACTAAGCAACAAAAAAATCCTTTGAAAGAAAACTGAGAAAGAACTGACTTTTATTTAAATCTTTTGAAGTAATATAGGTTTTAATGTTGAGGGATGTATGGATGGAGAACAATTGTCAAAAATTTGGGATATGAGCAAATTATATGTCAAAAGCCCTAAAATGCAGAAATGGATTGAATATATTGTTTGGTCATATAAACATGACTTTAAAGGTAGCGATATTTTGGCGGCTCTTGAAATTATGAAAATCGTGATGACAGTCCGTGGCAGGGCTGAAATCCCAAAATACATCAACGAAGTGGTTGATAAATATGTTGGTCAAGAAGGTGAAAGTGGGCATCAAGATGAAATGAGAAAAAAGTTTATTGTTCACGTTTACCGAGACTTTGTTGTTGACTTCATCAAACGGAAAAGAAGAACTGCAATTTTATGCTGGTGCAAATATTTGCAAGAATACACTGACAACGCAAAAGAACATTATTACGACAACGATCCCGACCTGTTTAAAATCTAAAGCGAGCTATAAGCTCGTTTTTTGTTTGTATGCATTTTTTTGTCGAAAGTGCAAATACTAACATAAGAAAGGAGGAAATCAATGAAAGAACTTATGGCTCTTTTTGGCTTTGGCGCAGGAATGGTTGCTGGCGTTATGCTCTATAAATACTCTCAAGATTTTCAAAAGGGTGTTGATAAAGGAGAAAAAGAGATTATGAAAGGTGCAAAGCAACTTGAGCAAAAAGCTGAGGAAAAAATGGATCAAGCGCAAAAGCAGATCCAACAAAAAATGGATAAAACAAAAAAGAAAATCAAAGCTGGCATGAAAAAAGTCAGCAAAAAAGCTGAAAAAATCAAAGATTCAATCAAATAAAATCAAAAAAGCGAGACGTCTGTCTCGCTTGAATTTTCTTGTCAAGCACTTGCTTTGATAATCTTTAACCAACTGCCTTGAAATTGTTTCGCTCCACCAAAGCTACCTTATGGCACACCAGAGTGTCTTCTTAATGATGCTTCCGTCAGGATCTGACATGGTTCGAAGATTCTGATTGCATAAGACCTTGATTTCACCACAAAACATTTTCACACATATTTGACTAAACAAAACCGAGGCAAGCGTTCGATCCCACTATAGCGGATTGTGGGTTACAGAGCACCGCTAACTCTCCATCTAGCTTGACTTTTATATTTTAGCATATTTTTATTTTTTTTTCAATGTTTTGACCTGATTTTAATGTTTTTTGTTGCCAATTTCAATTTATTTTCCTAAAAATTGGCAAATTTTGTCAAAAAAGATATGTTTGCTTTGTGTTTTTATCTTTTTATGATATACTAAACTAAGTTTTAAGGGGTTTTTATGGAGAAACAACAAAGCAATGCAAAAAGGTTTTTAGATGCCTTCAATAATATCGATTATTTTATCAAAACAAGATATAATTTTAACAGAGCAATGGGCTTTTCAGAGCTTATCAGAAAATCAGTTGTTTTAAATTACACTATCAGAAAATATGAAGATGACCTGATTGATTACGGCAGGCTGCGAAATGCAATTATTCATAACAACAATGAAGATTTTGTGATTGCTGAGCCGCATGATAAAGTGGTTGAAAAAATTGAATACATTGAAAAATTGCTTACCACGCCGCCAAAGGCTATCGACACGGTTGCTAGAAGGGATGTTCATATCATAAGCGCTGACAAAAGCATGAGAGAAGTGATCAAAGAAATAGCAAATTCTGGTTATTCAAATCTGCCAGTTTATAAAAATGACGAGCTTATCGGTGTTGCAAATGGTCAAAAAATTCTGGATAGTCTTGGAAAGTTTTTGATCTCTGGCGGCAAAGCAGAGGTATTTTTGTCAAGCATAAAAATTGAAGATATGCTTTCAAAACTTGAAAACAGCAATTATTATTTTGTCGCTCCAGCTTCTTTTACGATTGAAGAATGCTTGAATGAATTTAATAAAAATCACAAATTGCTTGCAATACTTTTCACCAAAACAGGAGAGAAAAATCAGATGCCGCTTGGCATTATGACTGGTGCAGATGTTCTGAAAGCAAACAAAATTCTTGAAAGCAACTAATTTTTTTCGCATAAAAGTCTTGCAAGTGAAAATTTGCTTGACTTTTCTTTTTTTGTGTGATTTAATATTGCTAGTTTTAAAAAGCGTTGATAAAAGACAGGGCGTTTTGATGATTTCTTTTAAGAGAGATGCCGGTTGGTGCAAGGCAGAAAGAAACTTAAAGCGTTATCACTTTTGGAGCTGGGGCTTGAACAGATTTTCTCAGTAAAGCTTGCCCGGGTCTTCCCGTGATAGAAGAGGTGGGTGATTGCCTGCTGCATAAGTTTACAAGTGGTTTATAAAGCCTTTGGGCTCTTGTGGCTTATAAAGGCTTTTTTGTTGTCAACAAAAAGGCAAAATATTTTTAAAGGAGAAAAAATATGTATAGCAAAGTTGAAAGCAAGCTTGATTTTGTGGCAAACGAGAAAAAAATTGCAGATTTTTGGAAGAAAAACAATATTGTCAAAAAAGCTCTTGAGCAAAACAAAAATTCTGACAAATGCTTCGTTTTGCATGATGGGCCTCCAACAGCCAACGGAAAACCACACATCGGTCATGTTTTGACAAGAGCCATGAAAGATGTTATCCCAAGATTTAAAGCCATGAAGGGCTATTATATTTTCAGAAAAGCAGGCTGGGATACGCATGGACTGCCTGTTGAAGTTGAAGTTGAAAAAAGCCTGGGTTTCAGCGGCAAAAAAGATATTGAAAAATATGGCGTTGACAAGTTTATAAAACTGTGCAAAGAGTCTGTTTGGCAATATAAATCAATGTGGGAAGATTTGACTGACAAAATTGCATACTGGGTTGACATGGAGCATCCCTATATCACCTATGAAAATTCTTACATTGAAAGCATTTTTTGGGCGCTTAAGCAAATGAATGAAAAAGGTCTTATTTACAAAGGTCATAAAGTTGTGCCTTACTGTCCTAGATGTGGCACATCGCTTTCAAAAGCAGAGCTTGAAAATGGAGATAACTATAAACTGCTGAAAGAAAATTCTGTTTATGTGAAATTTAAATCAAACGATGAGGAAAACACATATTTTCTTGTTTGGACCACAACTCCTTGGACTTTGCCTTCAAATGTGGCTCTTTGCATGAATCCTAATGAAGAATATGTGAAAATTGAGTGCGACGGCAAAAATTATATCATGCTTGAAAAATTGGTGCCAACATTGTTTGAGCAGGGCAGCTATAAGATTGTCTATCGCAAAAAAGGAAAAGAGTTTGAGTATCACAAATATCAACCACTTTTTGACTATGTGAAAGACAAAATCAAAAAAGGATATTTTGTAACAGTTGATGACTATGTTACAACAGAAGATGGAACTGGCATTGTTCATATAGCTCCAGCTTTTGGTGAAGATGATGCAGCAGTTGGCAAAAAGTATGGCATTGATTTTGTTCAACTTGTTGATAAGTATGGTCAAATGAGCAGCGAAACAGATTTTGCTGGTATGTTTGTCAAAGATGCAGACAAACCTATCATTGAAAAACTGCAAAAAGAAGACAAAATGTTTAAAGTTTTGCCATTTGAGCACTCATATCCACACTGCTGGCGTTGCAAAAGTCCGCTTCTTTACTATGCACAAGATGCTTGGTTTGTCAAAACGACAGCTATCAAAGACCAGCTTGTTGAAAACAATCAGCAAATCAACTGGATCCCAGACCATATCAAAAATGGCAGAATGGGCAATTTTCTTGCAAACAATATTGATTGGAATATCTCACGAAATCGTTTCTGGGGCACACCACTTCCATTCTGGGTTTGCGAAAATGGGCATATTCATGTGATTGGCTCAGTCAAAGAACTTATGGAAAAAACTGGGGCTAATGCGGACATTGATTTGCACAAGCCTAGCCTTGATAAACTTACAATGACCTGTCCTGAATGTGGCAAAACAATGCATCGAACACCTGAGGTTATGGACTGCTGGTTTGATAGCGGCTCGATGCCTTTTGCGCAGTATCATTATCCTTTTGAAAACAAAGAAATCTTTGAAAAGGCTTTTTCAGCTGATTATATAAGTGAAGCGATCGATCAAACTCGTGGCTGGTTCTACACTCTTTTGACTGTCAACACTGCAGTTTTTGGACTGGCACCTTATAAGGCTTGCAATGTGCTTGGCCTTGTGCTTGATAAACATGGTCTTAAAATGAGCAAAAGTCTTAAAAATGGTGTTGATCCTTGGGAAGTTTTAAACAAATATGGTGCGGATGGTGTGAGATGGTATTTCTTCTCAAGTTGCAATCCTGCACAAGGGCTGCCGTTTATTGAAGAAAACCTTGTCGATTTGCAACGAAAATTTATGGGCACTCTTTGGAATGTTTATTATTTCTATGTGCTTTATGCAGAAATTGACAAGATTGATCCTAGCAAAATCGACCTTAAAAAGTGTAAGTTATCTTTCCTTGATAGGTGGCTTTTGTCTGATTTCAACGCCCTTATTAAAACGGTAGATAATTGCCTTGAAAAATATGATATGCAGACTCCTGCAAAAGAAATAAGCAGTTTTGTTGATAAGCTTTCAAATTGGTATGTTCGCCGCTCAAGAGAAAGATTCTGGGGCAGTGAAGAAAGCGAAGATAAAATTGCTGCTTACAAAACTCTTTACGAAGTTTTGGTGGGGCTTAGCAAACTTGTCGCTCCTTTTGTTCCATATATTTCCGAAGAAATTTATCAAAACCTTGTGAGAAATCTCGATAAAAATGCCCCAGAAAGCGTGCATTTCTGTGCCTTCCCTGTTGCCGATGAAAAAATGATCGACTCATCGCTTAACGAAGGCATGGATAAAGTGCTTGAGATTGTTGAAAATGGAAGAATTTGTCGAAATGGCAGCGGAATTAAAAACCGTCAACCGCTTTCTAAAGTTATCATCTGTGTTGCAGAGCAACTTAATCTTGAAGATGAGCTTCAAAATCTTATCAAAGACGAGCTTAATGTTGAAGGCTTACAGTTTATTCATAACGCTGATGAATTTGTTTCTTATTCACTTAAGCCTCAACTTAAAACTTTGGGACCAAAATATGGAAAATATTTGGGCAAAATCAAAGAATTTTTGTCGTCTTGCAATTCAAACGAAGTTGTTGCAAAAGTCAAAAATGGTCAAATGATAAAGTTGGATTGTGACGGGCAAGAAATTGAAATTGGCAAGGATGACCTGCTGATCAGCTTGGTCAACAAGGAAGGCTATTCGTCTGCAACAAACGGAGTGGTAACAGTCATACTTGATACAACTCTTTCCAAAGATTTGCTAGACAAAGGTTTTATCAGTGAGTTTGTAAGCAAGGTGCAAAACCTGCGTAAAGATAGCGGTTTGAATGTTACTGACCACATCAAAATTTGGCTCGATGGTGACAAAGAAGATGCAAAGCTTATTTTGCAAAACAAAACTAGTTTGCAAAAAACATTGCTTGCAGATCAAATTGAAGAGGGTAGACGGGGGCAGTTTAATACCCAGCTGCAAGGTCAAAATATCTTGACTGTTTATATCGAAAAAGTTTAAAAACCGCAAAAGACAACTTTAGTTTGCTTGATTTAAAGTTGTCTTTTTGTTATACTTAAGTAAAATTAAAGGATAAATATGAAAATTGCACAAAATTGGATAGATTATCAAGTTATTTCATCAAATATGGGCGAAAAGCTTGAAAAATGGGGTAAATATACTTTAATTCGTCCCGACCCACAAGTGATTTGGAAAAACAAACAGTCTCTTGAAAAACTGGGCAAAGTTGATGGCATATACAGACGGAGCTCATCTGGTGGTGGGCAATGGCAATTTGTCAATCAGTTGCCGCCACAATGGAACATCTCTTGGCAGGGACTTAAATTTATTGTCAAACCAATGGGGTTTAAACATACTGGGCTTTTTCCTGAGCAGGCAGTCAACTGGCAGGATATTGACAGTCTTATCAGAAATGCCGGCAGAGAAATCAAAGTGTTAAACCTGTTTGCATATTCAGGTGCCGCAAGTGTGGTTGCTGCAAAAGCGGGTGCGATGGTTACGCATATCGATGCAAGCAAAGGCATGGTCGAAATGGCAAAAGAAAATGCTCATCTTAACAACATTTCATCCATCAGATTTTTGATTGATGATTGCACAAAATTTATTGAACGAGAAATAAGGCGTGGTAATAGTTATGATGCGATCATAATGGATCCACCAAGCTATGGCAGGGGCACGAATGGGCAAACCTGGAAGCTTGAAGACAATCTTTTTGATTTTGTTATGCTTTGCAAAAAAGTGTTGTCAAAAAAACCGCTTTTTGTGCTTATTTCTTCTTATACAACTGGGCTTCAGCCCACCGTTTTGAAAAACATTTTGTCTCTTTGTTTTGGCGAAAATAATATTGACGCTGACGAAATTGGTCTTTCTTGTCAAGACGGACTTGTTTTGCCTTGTGGGGCAAGGGGGCTGAAAGTCTTTAAGTAAACAAAAAAATTTTGAAAAGGTGAGAGATATGGAAGCAAAAGACTTGCAAATACTTTATGAAGACAATCAAATTGTTGTGGCAATCAAACCGCAGAATGTGCCATCTCAAGAAGACAGCTCGGGCGATAAAGATATGCTGAGCATGATCAAAGAATATGTTAAAGAAAAATACAACAAACCTGGCGAGGCTTTCATTGGTCTTGTGCATCGGCTTGACAGACCAACTGGTGGCATTATGGTTTTTGCCAGAAATTCAAAGTCTGCAGCACGGCTTAGCGAGCAGATAAGGCAAAATCAAATGCACAAAACATATTATTGTGTTGCCGTTGGCACTTTGAAAGACAAAGAAGAAACTCTTGTCAATTATTTGAAAAAAGACGAGAAAGAAAACATTGTCAAAATTGTTCCAATAAGTGAAAGTGGAGCAAAAAAAGCCGAACTGAAATATAAAATTTTGCAGACTGAAGGAAATTTAAGCTTGTGCCAAGTCAATTTGATTAGTGGCCGCTCACATCAAATTCGTGTGCAGTTTGCGGGAATAAATTGTCCGCTTTTTGGCGATAAGAAATATGGGAAGTTTGCCGCTGGCGCAACTGACAATCTCGGACTTTGGGCTGGAAGGCTTGAGTTTATGCACCCAACAACAAAACAGAAAATGATTTTTGCTTGTCCACCAGACACAAGCAAAATGCCATGGAAAAATTTTTATTTAGACAAATATTTTTTGAGGTGAAAAATGAAAAAAAGAAGCCAGATTGCAGAAAAATACAAGTGGGACAAATCTTGTCTTTGCAGCAGCGAAAAAGAATTTGAAGAAAGGCTGAGTGGCTTTGAAAAATATATTGCTTTATTTAAAAAATTTGAAGGAAAGCTGACAAGCAAAAAAGCGGTTTATGACTATCTAAAACTTAGTGAAGAGTTTGAAAAAAGTTTTGATCCAACTTTTCTTTACATCAGCATGAAAAGAGATGAACAGCTTGATAATGACACAAGCAATAGGCTTTATCAAAAGCTTATGAATTTTTACACAAAATTTTCCACAGAGACATCTCTTTTATCGACTCAGATGAAAAAGCTGCCTGATCAGCTTCTGGACGAAATCATCAGTGACAAAAAATTTAAGGATTATAAAAGAGATTTTGAATGGATCAAAAAAACAAAAGTCCACAATTTGACTGATGACCAAGAGCAACTGCTTTCAGGTATGGATTTTTTTGGCTACTCGTCAGTGATGAGAAATCTTAGCGATGTTGACATCAAATTTGGCAAAATCAGCGACTGTAAAGGCAAGAACTATTCACTTAACAGCTCAAACTATGGCACTTTTATGCGATCAAAAGACAGGACTTTAAGAAAACAAAGTTTTACAGTGTTGAATGGAACTTTTGGCAAATATATCAATACTTTCGCAGGCAACTATATCAACAAAGTTAAGGCAGATTGCTATTTTGCAAAGGTCAGAAAATATACTTCGGCACTTGATGAAGCTCTTTTCAATGAAGAGGTTGATAAAAAAGTTTATCAAACATTAATTGAAAAAGTGCATGAAAATTTGTCCGTTTTGTTTAAGTTTTTTGAGTTTAAGAAAAGACAGCTTGGACTAAAAGATTTTTCAATTTATGACTGCTTAGCCGAGTTGCCAAGTCAAGCGAAGGAAAGATATACCTATGATCAGGCTATAGATCTTCTGAAAAGAGCACTGGCTCCTTTAGGGGAAGAATACACCAATTTGCTTCAAAAAGCAAAGCATGAACGTTGGATTGATGTTATGCCAAATGAGAACAAACGCTCTGGAGCTTATGAAAATGCAGTTTACGATGCTCATCCTTTTGTTCTTACAAACTTTGAAGGCGATTTAGAGTCAGTTTTCACACTTGCGCACGAACTTGGGCATGCCATGCACTCATATTTTTCAAATTGCAGCCAGCCGCGGCCAACAGCTCAATACACAATATTTTTGGCAGAAATTGCTAGCACAACAAATGAAATGCTTTTGCTTAATTATTTGTTGCAAAACTGCTCAAAAAAACAAAAACTTTCACTTTATAATAAACTTTTTGATAATGTTAAATCAACCATTTTTCGTCAAACTATGTTTGCTGAATTTGAAGAGAAAATTCATGCGTTGCATGAAAGTGGCACTCCACTGACAAAAGACCTTTTATGTGATGTTTATTTCAAACTTAATAAACAATATTTTGGCAAAGTTAAACTGGTCAAAGAAGTTATGTATGAATGGGCAAGAATTCCACACTTTTTCTCGGAATTTTATGTTTACAAATATGCAACAGGGCTTATTTGTGCAATAAATTTTGCAAATAGAATTTTAAGCGGCGAAAAAGATGCAGTTAAAGACTATTTTAAATTTTTAAGTGCAGGCTCAAGTGATGGTCCAATCAATATTTTGAAAAATTCAGGTTGTGATCTTGAAAGTGGAAAAGCATATCAAGTGTCATTTGATTATTTAAAAGCAATTTTAAATGATTGGCAAAAAGAAATTCAAAATTAATATTTTAAAAATAATATTTGTTTATAAAAACAATGATTCGAAATTTTCGAGTCATTTTTTTATGTTGTGTTTTAATGTAAAAATATAATGTTTTTGAATTATAAATTCTGCTTGACAAAAATGTAAAAATATGTTTTAATACAATTAAAGGAGAGAGTTATGAAAAGGATTAACAGTTTGATTGCTGCAATTTTTAGTGTTGTTGTGGCTGCTATTCAAATTATTGCAAATGCTTACACGCTTATTGTTTTTATTGCAGTGATTTTAAACATGGGTGATGTTATTGATTCAACATCTCTAATAATTTTCGTATTGTCGCTTTTACTTGTTTTAGCTGTTTTGATTTTGTGTATTGTTTCACTTATTTTTGCTTGCAAAACATTTTTTGCATATCAGGCCAATCATGAAATTTTTGAAAAAAGAAAGAAAAACATTGTGACAACTATTGTTTTAAACTTCATTCTCGTGTTGCTTTTCGTGATATCTTGCATAAGCACTGGTTCTGCAGGAAGCATTATTATTTGTTTTAGTTCGCTGGCGGTTTTGATTGCGGCAAATGTGCTTTATATTATTGACATTAAAAAAGAAAAATCCAAAGTTGAAAGTCAAAACGTGCAAGAAAACACCTCTGCAGAACAGATGCCTGTGCAAAGCGTCAATGATGAAAAAAAATTAAAAAACGAGATTGAGAACAATAAAAATTAATAAAACAATTTTTAGCAAAAATCTTCTGCAAAAATGCAGAAGATTTTTTATCCAATTTTTTCTTTGTTGTTTAAGGAATTTTGTCTGTATTTTAGCACCTGTTGCACAAATTGCAGCCCCATAAAAGCCCTGTTAAAAAATATACCGTGTTTATTGTGCAGCAGTTGTCATGGCAGCTATGACCAGGGCAGCAATGCGCCGGACAAGCAAAAGAGGGTGATGGAAACAAACATCCGGTGAATGAATGACAGTTGCATGATCGTAGATCAACAAAAGAGCCTTGTCTATAATAATTTGATGGCATAATTTCTCCTTTTGGTTATCAATTTTTATTTGAAAAAATAAAGTTATGTTATGGCAAACAAAGCAAGTACTTTTCTCACAATAGTTGGCACAATCATTGGCTGTGGTTTTTTGAGCGGCAAAGAGCTTGTGGTGTTTTTTTCAAGATTTGGCTGCTGGTCTTATCTCGGCATTTTTTGTTTGCTGTTTTTCTTTTATTTTGTTTTTAAATTTTTGTTAGGTCTTAAAAGTCATGTCGTTGAAAAAATTTCATCATCTAGATTGTTTTTGATTTTCAATTCTTCGGTTTGTGTGATATTTTCTGCAGCGATGTTTGCTTCATTGAAAGAAAGCCTTGATTTGTTTTTACCAATCAAAATTTTTGTTTTTATTCTTATTTTTTTCCTATGCAGCCTTATTTTGAAAAAAGGGCTTAAAGTTTTTGGAAAGATCAACAATTTTCTCGTTCCAATAATTATCTTGATTTTTGTCATTTTGCTAGGGCTTAATTTCAAATTTGATTTTTCTTTTCCAAGGACGAATCTTCCTTTTCCTGCCATCTTTTACAGCTTGCTATATTGTGTTTTGAATGCTTCAAACAGCAGTGTTGTGATTGCGTCTTTAGGGCAAAAACTTTCAGAAAAAGAAAAAGCACGAGTTGCATTTTTTGCGGCATTTGTGCTCGTGCTTATCTTGTTTTTTGCAAATTCTGTATTACTTGAAAATCAAGACAGTTTGAACGCTGTCATGCCGTTTTTATCAATTTTTCCTTCTTGGCAAAAGGTGGTGCTGAAATTCGTAATAATTTTGGGTAGTTTGACAACTCTTTTTTCACTGGTTTACAATTTTCACATTTCACTAAGCAAAAAAAGTAAAATATCAGCTTGCTTTTTCAGTATTGTTTTGCCTTTTGCACTAAGTTTTATTGGCTTTGGCAACATTGTTGCTTTCTTAGAGCCAATTGCAAGTGTGCTATCTTTGCTTGTGCTTGGATTTTTATTTAAAGAAAATCTTTCAAACAAAAGCCAGCACAAAGCTTTGACAAAACGCAAAAATCTTTAGCCTTTTTTATATTTTTTCTCAAAAGGAATCACCAGCCCATACATTCCGCCAGCAAGAAGGCAAAGTATCACTATGCTTGCCATAACAATGTCTAGCTGCAGCACTTGTGAGCCATAATTGATAAGATAACCAAGACCGGCTCGGCTTGACAGGTATTCGCCCATAATTGTTCCAACCCAGCTCATTCCAACATTGATTTTTAAAACTGAAATAAAATCTGGCAAGGCATTTGGAAGCACCAGTTTGAAAAGAATTTGGAATTTGTTGGCATGCATCGATTTCATGAGCAGTATCTTATCATTATCACATGAAATGAATGCATTGAGCATTGAAATTATCGTTATTATAATGCATATAAGCACGCACATAACTATTGTTGCTCCTGGGCCAGAACCAACCCAAAGAATAATCATTGGGCCAAGTGCAATTTTTGGCAAACTATTCAAAACTATAAGATAGGGTTCCATCACTTTTCTAAGTCTTTCGCTCCACCACAAGATGATTGCCAGAAAAACTCCAATCAGTGTGGCAAGAACAAAACCGATTATTGTCTCGTAAAGTGAAGTCCAAATGTGAATAAACAAATTTCCAGAGCCGGCAAGAGATATTATTGTTTCAAATATTCTCGACGGGCTTGAAAAGAAAAATGGATCGATTGCTCCTGTGTCTGCAAGCAGTTGCCACAAACCCAAAAACAGTGCAATCACAACTATACGCCAAAAGATGACTATGACTTTGTCTGTCTTTAATTTTTTCAAATATTTTGCATGTGCTTTCGAGTAATTTGTCTTGTTTTTCATTAGCTGAGATTTCTCCAAATCAATTCAAAATACTTGCCAAAGTTTTCTGCCTCACGCTTCTTAAGCGGAGTGGAGCCTTCAAAATTCAACTCAAGCTGCTTTTTCACAGTTGCAGGCCTTGGCGAAAGAATGATGATCTTGTCTGACATGGAAAGTGCTTCTGAAATATCATGCGTAACAAGCAACGCAGTTTTTTCTTCACTTTTTATTATTTGATAAACATCATCGCACACATTGAGCCTGGTTTGAAAGTCAAGAGCTGAAAAGGGCTCGTCAAGCAATAAGAGAGAGGGATTGAGCACCAGTGTTCTGATAAGTGCAACTCTTTGCCGCATTCCTCCGCTAAGTTGGCGAGGCTTTTTGTTTTTAAAGTTGTAAAGGTCATACTTTTTGAGCAGTTCTTCGGCAAAGGTAAGGGCTTTTTCATCTCTATGTTTTTTTTGGATTTGAAGTCCCAAAATAATATTTTGCCATATTGTGCGCCACTCAAACAGATGGTCTCGTTGAAACATATATCCAATTCTATCGTCATTTTTTTGAATTTTTTTGCCTTCCAAAAGAATTTGCCCAGCCGAAGGCTCAAGCAAACCTGCGGTCAGTGAAAGCATGGTTGTTTTTCCGCAGCCACTTGGGCCAACAAGCGAAGAAAAACTTTTTTTCTTGACAAAAAAATTGACATTGTTCAGGGCGTGAATTTCGCTTTCTTTAGTCTGGTAAAAATAACTTAAATTGTCATATTGCAAAAACTTATCCATTTGTAAAACCTCTACATTATCAGTTTAGTGTTTTTTGCTTGCGTTGTTACAAAAATTTGAAAAATTGTGGCAGTAAGGTTTGAAAGCTGAATTTTTCAAAACTATAATTGTGGCAGAGAAGTCGCAAAGGAGAGATGATGAATGACGAAGACAAAATCAGGAAAGCACTTTTGAAAAAAGCTCTTGGCTATAGCGCTGACGAGGTTGTTGAAGAATATGCACTAGACGATGGAGAAGAAAAGCTTGTAAAGAAAAAAGTTACAAAAAAGCATTTTGGTCCCGATGTGAGTGCTGTCAAAATTTTGCTTGAAAGATATTATCAAACCTATCAAGAAAAAATTTCGATCATGAGTGATGAAGAACTTGAGCAGGAAGAGAAGCGACTTTTAAAAATGTTAAAGGAGGCAGAAGGTGAAAGTTAGTGAGTGTGTACATTTGACTAAATGCGAATTTGCAGGCTGTTCAAATTGGGCAAAATACAGTTTTGCAACAAAAGGTTTGATAAAAAAGGACCTTTGTTTTTGCGAAAAATGTTTGAAAGAAATGTATGAGCTGCTTGGACAAATGCAAATTCCAAAGGGGATTGAAAGTCCTTTCAAGTATGGAAAAAAATTAAGGAAAAAAGGCGGAGATAAAGTATGAAAAAAGAAGAGAACAAATTGGTAAAACAGATTTTGGATGATTTTGCCCAAAGAGCGCAGGCAAGAAAAAGTTTTGATCTTATCTGGAAGATGAATATGAACTTTTTGATGGGCAATCAGTATTGTTCGGTTGGTTATGGCGGCATAGAAGAAAACGAAAAACAATTTTTTTGGCAAGAGAGAGAAGTTTTCAATCACATTGCACCAATTTTTGACATTCGTTATGCAAAACTTGCCAGCATAAAACCTGACATTTCAATTATTCCTGCAACCAATGATGAGAGAGATAAGCAGTCAGCCAAAGTAAGCAAAAAAATATTTGAATCAGTCAAAAATAAATTGAATTTGCCAGAACTTGTCAACAAGGCAATCAAATGGGCAGAAGTTTGCGGAACGGTTTTCTATAAAGTGGGTTGGAATCCACTAAAAGGATCTGTTGTTGGCAGAGATGAAAAGGGGAAAGAAATCAGAAGCGGCGAAGTGGAAGTTTCTGTGCTGAATCCTTTTGAAATTTATCCAGATTCTCCTGTGTGTGAAGATGTTGACCAGTGCCAAAGCATAATTCACGCAAAAGCTTACAGCACAGATCAAATCAAACAAATGTATGGTGTTGAAACTGAAGGAAGAACTGTGAACACCTTTGCACTCGGCGGGGTCAGTGAAGGCATCGGCGGACTTGGCTCAAACGGAACTGTGCCGAAAATAATTGAAAGCAGCAAGGCAAACAGTGCGATTGTCATCGAGAGATATTCTCGTCCAACTGCTGAATTTCCAGAAGGCAGACTGGTCATTGTTGCAGGAGACAAACTTGTTTATGATGGAGCTTTGCCATACAAGCTTGGCAGTGATGGGCAGCGTGACTTCCCATTCATCAGGCAGACCTGCACTGAAGAGCCTGGCTGCTTTTGGGGGACAAGTATTATTGAGCGGCTCATTCCAGTTCAACGGGCTTATAACGCCATCAAAAATCGGAAACATGAGTTTGTCAATAGACTTTCTATGGGTGTGCTGAGTGTTGAAGATGGCTCTGTTGACCTTGACAATTTGGAAGATGAAGGACTCAGTCCTGGCAAAATTTTGGTCTATCGTCAAGGCTCGATTGCTCCAAAATTTTTGGAAGGAGAGAGTTTGCCAAGCGGCATAGATGACGAAGAAGAAAAATTGCTTGAAGAATTTACAAAAATCAGCGGCGTGAGTGAAACTTTGGGCACTGACTATGCTTCAGCCAACATCAGCGGAGTTGCTCTTGAGCTTATGATCAGCCAGGATGAAGCAAGACTGAATTCGACAAGTGAAAGCATAAGAAACAGCTGCAAAATACTCGCACAATATATTTTGAAATTATATCGTCAATACGCAATTTTTCCAAGACTTGCAAAAATCGTTGGGGAAAATGGTCAAGTTGATATGTTTTATTTTTCAAGCAGTGACATCACAAGTGATGACATAACCTTATCGGCTCAAACGGACAATTTGAATCTGCCATCACAAAAAAGAGATATGGTTTTCAAACTTTTGGAAAATGGCATCTTGCAAGATGAAGATGGCAAAATTTCAAACACAACCAAATGCAAGATCATGGAAATGCTTGGGCTTGGCATTTGGGAAAATGCTCAAGACTTGAATGAACTGCACATCAAACGAGCAGCCAATGAAAATCTTAAAATTCTTGACGGTGTGCTTTGGAAACCTATGGAAATTGACGAGCACAAGCTGCACATCAACGAGCATATAGCTTTCATGCTTGGACAAGATTATGAGAAAGCAAAAAAAGATAACCTTAAGCTTGAAGAAATCTTTCTTCAGCATATTCGTGAACATAAAAAACAAATAGGGGGCTAATATGGAAGAAGAAAACAGAGAACAACCGACCATGGAACCGGCAAATGTTATAAACATAACGGAAGAAGAGAGGGCTGTGAGTGAGGTCGGCTCTCAAGGGCAATATGGTAAATTTAAGTCTGCGGATAAGTTGTTAGAGGCCTATAACAATTTGCAGAGTGAATTTACCAAAAAATGCCAACTGCTAAGTCAACTGCAAAAAGACAAAATGGAACAAGCATCAATTGAAAATCAGCCGCAGCCAAGTCAAGAACAGCTGCAAAAAGAGCAAGATCAGCCTGAGCAAACAGAACAGTCTTTTCAAAGTGGTCTTGAATCATTCCTTTTGGCAAATGATGATGCGAAACAATTTGAAGATGAAATCAAACAAAAAATAGATTTATCTTCAACTGCTGCTGACCCTTATCAAGTCGCATGGGCTGGGGTCGTTTTGGATCATCTGACAGGATCAAAACAAAAAGCCGGCGACCCGATTGTAAACAAATATGTTTTATCGGACGAGCAAGTGCGAAATCAAGTTATTCAAGAATATCTCAACGATCTGGAAAAGCACAAACCACCTTATGTCATTTCTTCACAGGGCGGGGAAAGAGTGTCAAGCATAAGTCCTGGCACTCCATCTTCCTTGGCCGAAGCAAAAGAGATTGTGAGCAAAATGTTTAACTAAATTTTCAGATTTCGACTTTTTTCTTGCAAAAAAATTAGAAAAATCTTAAAAAAAGGAGAAATTATGGTAACTTTAACATCTGCTGAAAGTGCATTAAAAAATGTTTATCTTGGTGTTGTTGCCAACCAACTTAACGTAAGATCAAATCCACTTTTGGCAAAAATCAAAATGTCAAGTAAAGATGTTTGGGGAAAAGAAATCCGCAAACTTGCACCTTTTGGCATAAATGGCGGTGTTGGAGCAGGAAGCGAAACTGCATCACTGCCAAAATCTTCTGGCAACAGCTATGTTCAATTTACTGCAGAACTTAAAAACCTTTATGGAAAAATTGAGCTCTCTGACAAGGCTATCAGGGCGTCAGCAAACAACTTGGGCGCTTTTGTAAATCTTCTTTCTGACGAAATGGAAGGTCTTGTTAAGGCAAGTGCTTTCAATCTTGGAAGAATGCTTTATGGCGACGGTTCTGGCCTTCTTGCAACTGTTTCAAGTGCAAGCGGACAAACTGTAACTTGTGATAAAGTCAACAACCTTATTGAAGGTATGCTCGTTGATGTTTATACTGGAGAAAGCGTGAACGCAAAACAACTTAAAATCACTTATGTCGACAGAGTGAACAAAACTTTCAACTATGAAGGCACTGCAACAATCAAAACTGGAGATAAAGTTTATTGCCAAGGTTCAAAGGGCTATGAAATCACTGGGCTTGGCAAAATCTTTGACACCACAAACACAACTCTTTATGGAGTAAGCGTAACTGACTATCCATGGCTTAAGCCTTATGTTTCTGCTCCTTCGTCAAACCAAGATATTTCAGACACCCTTATTCAAGAGGCTGTTGATGAGCTTGAATTCAACCATGACTCACAAATCAACTATATTGCAACAACTGCTGAAATTCGCAGAGCATATCAGCAATATCTTTCAGCTTGCAAACGCAATATTGATGTTATGGATTTGGAAGGTGGCTTTAAAACAATTTCACACAATGGCATTCCTGTTGTTGCTGACAGATTTGTTGACAGCGGCAAGATGTTCCTTTTAAATACAAATGATTTCACTCTTCATCAACTTTGCGATTGGAAGTGGCTGGAAGGTGAAAATGGCAGAATTTTAAGACAAAACGCCGATCAACCTGCATACAGTGCAACATTGGTTAAATATGCAGAACTTATCTGCGACAAACCTTGTGGACAAGCTTTGCTTACAAAAATCAATTCCACAATAGGTTCAGGTTCTACTTCAGGCGCTGATGATTCTGATTTATAATAAGATAAAAGGCAAACAGTTTTGCCTTTTTATCTTTTAAATGGGGGAAATATGAGGAAAGGAGACTTTGTTTTTCACAGCTATAAAGATTATGTTTTCATCGAAAGCGACAATCTTTTTATTTGTCAACGACTTCAGCAGATTGACCCCAGCTACCGAGTGGTTTTCAATCTTAAAAAAAGAAAATACGAAGTGCACAGTGTTGAGCAGTTTGGTGGAAGCTATTGTTTTACTCTGCCTTTTGAAAATTTGGATGAGCGCGCTGTTGATTTTGCTTTAAAAACTAGACGAGAAAACTCGGACAAAATTATAGCAGAGATTGACAAATATAACGAAAAACTTTACAACCAAATGCTTAAACAAGAAGTTGATAATTTAAAGGAGGCACTATGCTAGTTAAAGACATTATAAAACTTGCTTGCGATTTCACCGGAAATGAAAACATCGCACAAAAGATTGAGCAGTCCAGCTCGCTTGAAAGCAGTGAGCAAGAGACTGTTGATGGGCTTGTAAAATGCTTTAATCTTGTAAACAATGAAATTGCCAGTGAATTTGTGCCAATCAAAAAAATTGAACAATTTGAGGTTTCAAACGGCAAAATTTTGCTGACTCAATTTTCGACCAAACCATACAAAATTTTGTATATCAAAAACAGTTTGGGCAGAAAGATGCATTTTAAGCAGTTTGAAGATTATCTTGTTGTGTTTTGCAAAAAAGCTATTGTTTGCTACACCACATTGCCATCTGCTTTGAGCATTAACGATCAAATTGACAGCTTTTTGCCTGAGCGTGTGTATGCCTATGGTGTTGCAAGAGAGTTTTTGTTTTTGCAAAGTCGTTTTGATGATGCTGACATTTTTGAAGAGCGTTTTAAAAATGCCTTAGAGTTGATTTGCCGGTCTGCACCTCATGCCAAAATGCCAAGCCGGAGGTGGCTTTGATGTTTTATAAAAACAAGCTTAAAACAAAATCAACAAGCGAAAAAAATTTCAAATTTGATATGTTTTCCTCGCCAGCACAAACAGGCAAAGAGCAGAGCTTGTGTGATTTCAATTTGACAAAGCATTGTTATAACTTTCGCACAAGCAGTGGCGCACTTGAAAGCGGTTATGGTTTTGATGTCTTTGCAAGTCCACTTTCCAAAACCGATCTTGAAAGCGAAACTGCGGTGGCAATAAGCGGCAATGAGGTCTCTGCACTGTGGGATTTTGAATGGTATGACCAAGAGAACGATGAAAACAAGTATTATTGTATGTATTTTAATGATCAAGCCAAAGTTTGTTACGACAACTTGTTTGGCTCAAGACCGACAACTCTCATCATCAACACTCAGTTTACGGACACACCAGTTGGGATGAAATATAAGATTGAAGGCGTTGATTCAATGATTTTTTCAGGCAAAGGTCAAAATCTTTTGGTGCTTGTTGGACAAACTCAGCAAACAAGCCAGTCAGCGCCACAGATGCTTTCAATTTGCTCTCATTTTGGCAAAGTTTTTGCAATCACTTCAGAAGCTAGAGGCAGACTTGTCTATAGTGACAATCTTGATATTTTGCAGTGGAGCGATGAGTTGTCTGCAAACTTGGATTTTACTGACGGAAGGGGAAATTTGACCAAGCTGTTATCTTTCAATGATTATGTTTATATTTTCAGAGAATATGGCATTACAAGAATTTCTGAATATTCATCTGACAGCGAATTTTCAATCACCCATCTTTATCAATCTGACAGCTACATATATCCAAACTCAATAGCTCATGGCGGCGACCGAATATATTTTTTGGAAAAGTCAGGGCTTAAATATTTCAACGGATCGTCAGTGAGAAGCGTTGATTGCCCAGAAATCAAAATGCTTTCTGCTTTCAATGGCAATTGTGCAAGTCAATGTTTTGAAGGCAAATATTTTCTTGCTTGCAGAATGGATTTTGACGGCGACAGTGTGGGCTGTGAAAATTCAGACCAAGCCTTTTGTAACAATGCGCTGCTTGTTTATGATGAGCAAACTGAGCATGTCGAGATTGTCAGAGGGGTGGATATAAAACAGATGCTTGCCTTAAATAATCCATACAAGTCAAAACTTGTTGCTTGTTTTAATGGAGACAATAAAGGCAAAATCGGTCAGCTTTCATTTTCTGGGAAAGCTTTTAGTGATGTTTTGCCTGCCAAATGGCAAAGTGTGTGCACCGATCTTGGAATCAGCGGCAAAAAGAAGATAATAAGATCCTTTTTGATAAAATCCATTCTGCCATGCAAAGTTGTCATCACAAGCGATTTTCAGACAAAAGAATTTTCAGTTGAAGGCTCAAGTGCAATTCAACAAATCCATGCAGGCATTTTTGGCAATGAATTTTCTGTTGCTATCACAGCTTCTCAGCCAAACTCAAAAATTTCTTATTTTGTGCTTAACGCAGGCATTGAAGATTAAAAAACATTTGCCCGTCCGCTTAAAGTTTGTTTGCAAACAATTTTTCGTGGAGGTGCTATGAAAAATTTTTATTTTTGTGGAAATGACAAAATATTTGTGAAATGCAGTTTTGGGAAGAATTTTTAAAAGTGATAATCAGCAACGGAATTTTTGCCATTTTGTTTGTTTTTCTTTTCTTTTGGCAGCTTAAAGACAGCGAGAAAAGAGAAGAGGCGTATCGCTCAACTATTGCAGATCTCACTTTGCATCTGTCAAATATGGAAAGGATGCAAGATGATATAGACGAAATTAAACAATTTTTGGAGGCAAAAGACGATGAAAGACAAGATTAAATCTTATAGTTTTTGGACGGCTTTATCAGGTGCTGTTGTTGTGCTGTTGCAAGCTCTTGGCGATTGTTTTGGATTTTCAATTCAGAGCGAGCTTGTTTCTGGAATAATCATGGCAATTGCTGGAGTGTTGGTGGTTTTTGGCGTGGTTTCAATGCCAAAAAACGCTGACAACAAAGATGATAATACAACTGAAGAAGCTCAGTCAAAAGAAGATGAAACTGAAGACGAAAACCAATAAAGAAGCGGGTTTTTATGCCCGCTTTTTTTGTTTTTTTTATGATATTTAAGGTATAATTTCGACAAAATTACAAAAAAATCTGCAAAAAAGCAAATTTGTTTTTCAAATTTTGTTTAATTTGATAAAATTGTTTGTTGTGAAAAAGTTTATCAATTTTCGCTATCCGTTTTACTGCTTTCTTGCACTTTTGTTTGGGGCAGCAGTTGCCAAAAGCTTGTATGCGGCAGATGTTGAAGCAATTGTCGTTGTTGCGTTTGCTTTGCTTTTTGTTGCAATAATATCTTTGTGCTATAAAAAGTTTTTGCCATTGTTGATGATTGTCATCTTTTTCTTTGCTGGCAACGGGACCTTCTTTTTGGGTATGCAGTTTTTTGATAACAGCTCCTTTCAAGGAGAAGTTGCAGTGGTTGGCAGAGTCAGCGATCAAAGTTTTGTCAAAGAAGACAGTTATGCCTCCATCGTGCTTGAGAATGTTTCGATCAACGGTCAAAGCAGCAAAAATTTGAGGCTGTTTGTTTCCGGCGAAAGTGGTTTTGACATAGGTGACAGTTTGGCCTTTGAAGCCGAAGTTGAAACGATCAAACCTTACAATCTTGGTGTTTTCAATTTGTCAAGTTATCGCAATGGTGTAGGTTACAGCTCTTCAGTGAGCGGCTCTGAACTTGTTGTGACTCCTGGGCAGATGAATATTGATGAGGAGTTTCGCTATAAAGTCAAAACAGCTTTGTTGCAGAATATGGAAGAAGAAAATGCTTATATTGCTTATGCTGTTTTATTTGGCGACCAAAGCATGATTGAAGAAGAGGTTTCTGATGTTTATCGCAACAGCGGCATTGTTCATGTGCTTACTGTCAGCGGATTGCACATTTCCTTTATTGTTGGCGCGTTGATGTTGCTTCTTAAACTTTTTCGTTCAAACAAATTTGTCAATTTGCTCATCATCGCGCTGGTTCTGCTTTGCTATTGTTATCTTTGCGGCTTCACGCCTTCTGTTGTCAGAGCAACGGTGATGGCTCTTGTTTTGTGCCTTTCAAGAATTTGCAACCGCCCTTATGATGGCTTGAATTCCCTTGCCATTGCGGGTTTTGTGATAGTTTTGTTCAGCCCGCTGTCAACAGTCGATGTTGGCTTTTTGATGTCCTTTTTCTGTGTGATGTTTATCTTGCTTTTGGCAAAACCTTTCACGCGGGTGCTCAGCCATGTTATGCCAAAGAAGATTGCTCAGCTGACCGCAGTGTCAGTTGCCGCTCAAATTGGAATTTTGCCTTTCACGGCATCATTCTTTTCAACTTTCAATTTTCTTTCCGTTTTTGCAAACTTATTGATTATACCAATCTTTTCTCTTATCTTTCCAATTATGTTTGTGATGGCTTTTCTTGTTGTGATAATGCCATTTATTGCACCGCTATTTTCAGTCTTTGACTTTTTCTTGAATTTGGTTTTTGCAATAGCTTCATTTTTTGCTTCAACTTCGCTGCAAGTGCCTCTCAAGCCATTTTCTGTTTCAATCAGTGTGCTTATTGTTGTTTTCTTCTTCACTCTTTCATCCTTTTATGTGCTCAAACCGCCCGGAAGATTTTTGACAGTCAGCATTGTTAGCTTTGTTCTTTGCCTTTCAATTCTGCTGCCAAATATTTCAATAAACAATTTTTCATCAGTCTCTTTTGTCAACTCCTATCAAGGTCAGATGATTGTTTTTACATCAAAAGAAGGAGATTGCCTTTGCTATGGCGATGATTATTATTATCAAACTTTTTCATCCTTAGACCAAAACTATCAAGTTGATTTTTATCTCAGCGAAAATCTTTCAATCTCAGATGCTCAGATGTGGAAGGAGTTTGGGGCAAGAGTGCTTCTCAGCCCAAATGCTGACAAAGCGGATGAAGACCAAGTTGAAATTGCTGCTCAGCCTTTGCAAGTTGGTTCTTTCAAAGTGAGCTATTTTCAAAACGCCTTCACAGTTGAATATGACGAGCAGAAAATTTTGCTTGCACAAAATGTTTCAAATTCTTCTCTTATTGATTTGATAAATCAAAACAATTATGATATTATATTTATAGGCGACAACCAATTTGAATTGCCAAAGAGTGATGCAAAAATTGTTTCAGTTTCAGCACAAAATGGCGATTTTAGCTTTGAAGAAAATGGCAACTTTTCCATTTTGTTTGGTGAAAATTTATCTCTACGGGGGCTTGATTGAAAACTTTAAAAGCAAGGCTTAACAAACAACTGAAAAACGCTTATCTTTTGCAGGGGGAAGACCTGTTTCTTTTTGATAAAGCTTATGCTATGATCAAAAACGCTGCTCATCTGAGCATGGAAGATTTCAATCTTGTCAAATTTGACGATGATAATTTTTCTTGCGATAAATTTCTGGACGCAACACAGGTTTTGCCTTTGATTGACGAAAAAAGGCTTATTCTTTTGAAAAATATCACCAAAGTGTCAGCCAGCGAGCTTAAAAAAATTGCAAGTGGCATTGACAGTTTACCAAAAAGCACAGTTGTTGTGATTTATGATTTTGAGGGCAAATTCACTCTTCTTAAAAGCGAGTGCGAGTTTGTTGATTGCCGCAGGTTTGATCAAACTATGGCTCAGGCTGTGATTGTCAGTCAGCTGGCGAAAAGGGGAAAGCAAATCACTCAAGATGGCGTTTTAACGTTACTTGATTATTGCAATGGTTATTTGACAAAAGCAATGAAAGAAATTGAAAAACTTTGCTTTGTTGACCTTGACAATCCTCTTATCTCAAAAAATATGGTTGAAGAGTGCGTCAGCAAAGAAAATGAGTTTGTTGTTTTTGAGTTGACAGAAGCTTTGGGCAAACGCAATGTTGACAGAGCGATAGAGCTTGCTGGGCTACTTGCCAAAGAGCAGGGGATTTTGTCGCTTGTTGGCAACCATTTCCGCAGGATGTTTTTTGTCTCAATTTCGCAGCAGTCTGATCAGCAACTTGCTCAAAATTTTGGCATAAAAGAATTTGCAGTCAAAAAAATTCGCCAGCAGTGTCAAAATTTTTCAAAAATGCAGCTGAAGAAAATTTTTAATCTTCTTGAAGAAATTGATTACAAAATTAAGTCGGGGCAAATGCTCAGCGAAAACGCGTTCAATTTTTTGATTATGAAAATTTTGTTTATATAAGTTTGATTTGTCAAAGAATAATTTTAAGATTATCGCAATTTAGTTGATAATCTTTCTTAAATATGTTAATATTTTGATATGAAACCGATTGTGGCAATTGTTGGACGCCCAAATGTTGGCAAAAGCACTTTTTTCAACAAGGTGTGCGGAAAAAGAATAAGCATTGTTGACGACAGCCCAGGGGTTACAAGAGACAGAATTTATGCTGATGCAGAGTGGTGTGGGCATAATTTTTTGCTTGTTGACACAGGTGGGCTTGATCCAAAAAGCGAGGATGTTTTTCAATCTGACATTATGGCTCAAGCTCAAGTTGCGATTGAGCAAGCCGACGTGATTGTTTTTTTGGTTGATGGCAGAACAGGTCTTACTGCAAACGATGAAGAAGTGGCAAGAATTTTGAAAAGATCGAAAACTCCAATTGTTTTGGTTGTCAACAAACTTGACAATTTTGAAGTTGAACAGACATATGAATTTTACAGCCTTGGGCTTGGTCAACCTTTTCCACTTTCGCTTGAGCAGAGCAAAGGGATTGGAGATGTGCTTGATCAAATTGTTTCGCATTTTCCAGAAAAATCAGCAAAAGAAGATGAAAAAATGGTCAAAATTGCCATTGTTGGACGCCCAAATGTTGGCAAAAGCAGCCTTGTAAACAGATTGGTGGGGGCAAACAGGGTTTTGGTCAGCGACATAGAAGGCACAACAAGAGACAGCGTTTTGGTGCCCTTTCGATATAACAAAAAAGACTATGCCTTTGTTGATACTGCAGGTCTAAGGCGTCAGCGCGGAGTTGAAAAAGAGTCGATTGAAGGCTATTCTGTTTTGCGAAGCTTAAACGCAATTGAACAGGCAGATATTGTTCTTGTTGTGTTTGATGGAAGTCAAGAAAAACTTTCAGAGCAAGATGTGCGCATTGCAGGAATGGTGCACGAAGCAGGCAAGCCATCTGTGATTGTTGTCAACAAGTGGGACATAAAAAATGGCGACAAAGCAGGATATGAAAAAATGCTGGATCGCGATTTGGCTTTTATGGCTTATCATCAATCAATCTATGTGTCTGCTCTTACCGGTCAAGGCACAGGGCAGATTATGGAGATGGCAGAAAAATCGTATCAAAATGCAAGCAAACGCATCACCACTGGTCTTCTTAATGAAATTTTGCATGATGCAATACTCAATCATCAGCCACCAGCACATAAAGGCAGGGCGGCAAAAGTGCAATTTATCACACAGCCTTCAACAAATCCACCAACTTTTGTGGTGTTTGTCAATGATCCGGCGTTAGTCAATTTTTCATACAGACGCTATCTTGAAAACAGGCTGAGGGAGCGAGTGGATTTTTCTGGCAGCCCTATAAAACTTATCATTCGAGGAAAGGAGAGCAAGCAATGACAGTGCTTTATTTCGCAATCGTTGCCATTGTCAGTTATTTGATTGGGACAATCAATTTTTCCAAAATTTTGGCTTGGCATGTCAAACGAAAAGATATAACAAAAATTGGAAGCGGCAACCCTGGCACAATGAATATGTTGCGCAGCTTTGGCTTTGTTATGGCAATTTTCACTTTTATTGCAGAGGTGGTCAAGGCAGGTCTTGTCTGTCTGATTTCAAGCATAGTTCTGCCTGAATTTGCTTCAGCTATTTATTATTTTGCAGGAGCATTTGTCCTTCTTGGTTACAACTTTCCTGTGTGGAGCAAATTTAAAGGCGGCAAGGGTGTTGCTTGTTTTGCAGGAATATTTTTGTTTTCACAAACTTGGTATGTTGCACTTATTTGGTTTGTTGTGTGCTTTATTTTGTTTATTTTCATTGAATATGGCTCTGTGATTTCCTTTATTTATCTTGGCGGAAACGCTATTGCAACAACGATTTATATTTGGGTTTTGACGGTGCCTTACGCATGGGCTATCACAGTGATTGTTTGGCTGCTTATCATTTTGACACTTGTTCGACACAGGACAAACATTCAAAGGCTTGCAAAGGGCACAGAAAATAAAATCAACTTTAAACAAAAACTGCAGCAGGTGTTTAGAAAAAAGAAGGGCGAAGAGATCATAAACGAAGAAATGACAGAACAAAAACCTGAACAAGAAATAGTGATTGAAAATGATCAATCTGACAAAAAAAAACAATCTTGACAACAAGTAAGCAGTGAGATATAATACTTGTAGGAGAAAATTATGGCTGAAAATAGAATTAGAATATTTCTTGATTTTTGCGTCAAAATAGAGGATGCTTTGAAATACTATGAAGACGAAGAACAAGATGTGGTTTTGCAAGGCATCGTAGATGAGATCTGTGCCTATGATGATCCAAGCATAACATTTACTATCGCAGATAAATACCATTCACGTTTGCCAAAAGAGATGTCTGTTCAGCTTTATAAAAGTGTGCTTGCAAACAAGAAAGTTCAGGCAGCAAGGCGAAATAATAGCTGTGAAGAGGGCTGCGATTTTAAGGACTAAAAATAAGGTTTGGAGAAATTATGACACAAAAACAAAGTGAACAAATTCGCTATGCACACACAAAAATCAAATATAAATTGAAAGATAAAACAGGTCTGCAGCTTGAAAAATACATAGAATATTTGTGTGACAACACTGACGTGCTCACGCTTGCCTATCTTTATGAAAAAAGCTGTGGCATACTGCCAATAAAGCATCAAGAGAAGATTGAAGAAAAACTTCAGCGCTTTATGTTTCAATCAACATTGCAAGCAAATGAAAATCAAGATCAAAAAGTTGTAAAAAAGGTTGGAGAGATTTTGTATAGAATGAATGAGCAAAACAACAATTTTTAATCATGCATTGCTGCATGATTTTTTATTTCTTTAAAATTCATTTATAGTTGGTTATATTTGCTGCTGACCTCTCATAAGATAAGATGTATCCTTGGAGGTTATTATGGAAAAATATGAAATCTATGATGATATTAAGGAAAGAACCAATGGCGATATTTATATTGGTGTTGTTGGACCTGTTCGGGTGGGGAAATCAACCTTCATCACTCAATTTATGCAAAAACTTGTGCTTCCTAATATCACTGAAAAAAATTCAAAAGAAAGAACTGTTGATGAGCTTCCGCAAAGTGCTGATGGCAAAACCATCATGACAACTCAACCTCATTTTGTGCCAAACGAAGCTGTCAAAATCAAAGTTGCAGATGCCGAGATGTCTGTGCGCATGATTGATTGTGTTGGCTATCTCATCTCTGGTGCAATGGGACATGTGGAAGGCGAAAAACCAAGACTTGTCAAAACGCCTTGGACGGAAGAAGAAATCCCTTTTGAAGAAGCCGCCGCACTTGGCACTGACAAGGTGATCAAAGAGCATTCAACGATTGGGATTATGGTTACCACTGACGGCTCAGTCACAGACATTGCTCGTTCAAACTATATTGAAGCAGAAGAAAAGGTGGTGAAAGAACTTAAAGAGGTTGGCAAACCTTTTGTTATTGTTTTAAACAGCGCTCATCCAGGAACAACAGAGACCAAAAAACTTGCATCATCTTTGGAAGAAAAATATGATGTCCCAGTGATTGCCTTAAATGCGCTTGAACTTAAAGAAGGCGACGTTGATAAAATTTTTGAAAATCTTTTGATGGAATTTCCTGTCAAATCTATCAGAATTGCTATGCCTGATTGGCTGCGAGCTCTTGACTATAACAGTCCAATCATCAGCGAAATTGCGTCTGAAATGCGTCTGCTTGGCAGCAAAATCAACCGTTTAAGCGATGCTGATAAAAACCAAATTGCCTTTGCTGAAAGCGAATGTTTTGATCCTATCACTTATTCAAACATCCAAGCGGGCGAAGGAGTTGTCAGATTTAATGTCATTCCAAAAGAAGGGCTTTTCTATAAAGTGCTTTCACAAGAGTGTGGAATTGAAATTGGCAGTGATTATCAGCTGCTTTGCAACATCAAAGAGCTTGCAAATGCAAAAATTCAGTATGACAAACTTAAGGACGCTCTTGATCAAGTCAGTCAAACTGGCTATGGCGTGGTTGAGCCAAAGCCAACCGATTTTGAGCTTGGTGAGCCAGAAATTATCAAACAGGGATCACGTTATGGCGTAAAAATCAAAGCAACAGCACCAAGTTTGCATATTATGAGAGTTGATGTTGAAACTGAAGTTACCCCACTTGTTGGAAGCGAAGATCAATCACAAGATCTTGCAAAAAATCTTGTTGATCAATTTGAAAGTGATCCGCAGGCAATTTGGCAAACGAACATTTTGGGCAGAAGCTTGTCAGAACTTGTTGGAGACAATATCAACTCAAAACTTGTGATGATGCCTGTTGAAGCACAACGAAAAATGCGAAAAACTTTAAGCAGAATTGTCAATGAGGGTAAGGGTGGAGTGATTTGCATCCTTCTTTAAACAAAATATAAACGGCGCAGCGCTGCGTTTACTGAAGGCTGTTCCGGTTCGGTCATTTGGACATAAACCAAACTCCCGCCCTTCCAGCCTTCGAGCCTTGCGCTGCTTGTTTCTATTTCGTTAAATATATCAAAAGTAGACTTTGCTTTTGTTTGCACACAGGTCTGCTTTTTTTATTGCCTGTTTAAAATTTCTTACAAAATTTGAAAACTTTGCTAAACATTTTGAAATAATTTTGATAAACAAAAAAAGTTTGATAAAATAGGAGCATGAAATACGATTTAAGCACATTGAATGAAGAACAACTGGTTGCACTCAAGGCTGTTGATGGGGCGGTTTTGGTCACGGCAGGAGCAGGCAGCGGAAAGACCAGGCTGCTTACTCATCGCATTGCTTTTCTTATCAAAGAGTGCGATGTCAGTCCTTATAGCATTTTGGCAATCACCTTCACAAACAAGGCGGCAAAAGAAATGGCGTCAAGGGTGGCTGAAATGGTTGAAGGAGCTGAACGCGTTTGGATTTCAACCTTTCACTCAATGTGCGTGCGAATTTTAAGACAAGACATTCACAGGCTTGGCTCTTACAACAAAAATTTCACCATTTTTAGTGAAAGTGACAGCGAAAAGGCGATAAAAAAAGTTTTAGAAGAGCTTAATTTTAAAGATGAAAAATTCAAAAAAGTTTTTGTTAAAGAGCTTTCTGCTTACAAAAATTCAGGTCAAACTTTGCAAGATTTTTTAAACACTCACTCCTGCGAATTCAGCATGCAAGATATTGGCAAGGCGATTTCGTTTTATGACAATTATCTTAAAAAGAATAATGCACTTGATTTTGACGACTTACTGCTCAAAACTATCGAACTTTTCAAAACCTGCCCTGATGTTTTGCAGTATTATTCCAACCGGTTTGAATATATTTTGGTGGATGAATTTCAAGACACAAACACCGTGCAATACAATTTGATAAAAATGCTTGCCCAAGTGCATGGCAATTTGTTTGTTGTTGGGGATGAAGACCAATGCATTTACTCTTGGCGTGGCGCAAATTTTCAAAACATATTTTCATTCAAACGAGATTTTCCATCTGTCAAAGTTTTCAAGCTTGAACGGAATTATCGCTCAAAAGCACCAATTTTGAAAGTTGCAAACAATGTGATCAAAAACAATGCATCGCGGCTTGATAAAAATATGTGGACTGACAAAATGGATGGGGATGAACCAGTGCTATACAATGCCTATGACGAAAAAGACGAAGCGCTTTTTGTTGCCACAAACATTCAAAAACTGCTTGCACAAGGCTATAAATTTGACGATTTTGCAGTTTTAATGCGTTTGAACGCACTTTCTCGCAATTTTGAAGAGGTTTTCCTTTCTTACAATATTCCCCATCGCATTTATGGTGGTTTTAAGTTTTATGAGCGTGCAGAAATTCGAAATTTGATAGGCTATCTGAGAATATTTGTCAATCCAAAAGATGATGTTTCTTTTGCGCGCATCATCAATGTTCCAAAGCGTGGCATTGGTGATGGAACTCTTGCAAAACTTGAAGAGATCGGAAAAGAAAAAAGTTTTATTGAAACAGTCATTGATCCAAGCTTTAAATCAAATCCGCTATACAAAAAGTTTGATGAGTTTGCTTCTGCATACACAGAAATTCAGTCTGCAAACTATTCCAGCCTTTCACAAATGGTTGAAGATGTTGTTGCAAAATTTAAACTTAAATCAATTTACAATCCAACAATCGAAGACGACTTAAACAGAATTTTGAACATTGAGCAGTTTATCTCTTCAGTTAAAGATTTTGAAAATCTTAATCCGCAAGCTGACCTTGGACAGTTTTTGGAGACGATAACTTTAAGTTCTGACACAGATGAAATTGGACAGGAAGGAGCGGTAACTATTGCGACAGTCCATTCTGTCAAGGGGCTTGAATTTAAGGTGGTGTTTATTGTCGGGCTTGAAGAAGGGGTTTTCCCAATTTCCAGAGCCTTCAATTCAAATGCTGAGCTTGAAGAAGAACGCAGGCTCATGTATGTTGCAATCACAAGAGCCGAAGAAAAACTTTTTATGTCTTATTGCACAAAAAGATATTTATATAATTCAAGTCAATATCAGATGCCAAGCAGATTTTGTAGAGAGCTTGGGCTGTTTGGGCAAACAAAATCAAAACAGGAAGCTGAAGTGAAAAGATTTACTGTAAAGCAGGCGGTTGAAGAAAAACTTTCGCAAATGTTTGATCACGACCAATTTTTCAAAAAGCAGGAAAAACCACGCAAGGATGTTTCAATCTATCATGTGGGGCAGAAAGTCAGCCATCCACGCTTTGGTGACGGCGAAATTGTCTATATTTCTGATGACGGACTTGTTGGGGATATAATTTTTGAAGATTTTGGCAAAAAAAGCTTAATGCTGGAACTTGCACCTCTTGAAATTTTATAGGAGAAGATATGGATAAAATTGAAAAGATGAAGGAGCTTATCAAAGAAATTGAAAAGCATAATCGCAACTATTATGTGCTTGACAAGCCTACCATTTCAGATAAGCAATATGACGACCTTTACTACACTCTTGTTGATCTTGAAAAAGAAACAGGTGTGGTTTTGCCATACTCTCCAACTCAGCGTGTGGGCGATCAGGTGCTTGACGGGTTTGTCAAAAAACGCCATGAAGTAAATTTGTATTCGCTCAACAAAGTGCGAGATTTTGAAGATTTAAGGCAATGGGTTAGTGATATGCAAACTCAGGCAAAAGGCACAGATTTTGCTTTGGAATATAAATTTGATGGACTGCAGATTGTGCTTGAATATAACGATGGACTTTTTGTCAGCGCCACAACTCGTGGCAATGGAACGATCGGTGAAGATGTTTCGATTCAAGTCAAAACAATCAAATCTGTTCCGCTCAAAATCAATTATCATGGCAGGCTTATTGTTCAAGGCGAGTGCATGATGACAAACAAAAACTTTGCTCTTTACAACAAAACTGCCACAGAAAAGCTTAAAAATCCAAGAAATGCCGCAGCGGGCGCTGTTCGAAATCTTGACCCTAAAGAGACCGCAAAACGCAACCTTGACTATTTTTGTTATTCAATTTTGCTTTGTGATGGCAAAAATTTTGCAACTCAGCTTGAAATGCATCAGTTTTTGGAAGAGAATGGCTTTCAAACTGGCAATTATTTCAAGATATGCAAAAATGCTGACGAAATCATCGAAAACATCAAGCAAGTTGATAAGATCAAAAACAAACTTGATGTGATGATTGACGGAATGGTTGTCAAAATCAACAAAGTTGCTCCAAGAGAAGATATTGGTTATACTGCCAAATTTCCAAAATGGGCGGTGGCATTCAAGTTTGAAGCGGTTGAGCAGACCACGCAGCTTCTCGACGTGGTTTGGCAGGTGGGCAGAACTGGCAGAGTTACGCCTATCGCCATTTTAGAGCCGGTTGAACTTGCTGGAGCAACTGTTTCAAGGGCGACACTCAATAATTTTGATGACATCAAAAGAAAAAACCTTTTCAAAAATGCCAGCGTTTTTGTCAGACGAAGCAATGAAGTGATCCCAGAAGTTATGGGGCTTGCTGAAAAGAATGAACACAGCTCAAAAATAGTTCCGCCAACTCATTGCCCAGTCTGCTCGAATGTTCTTGTCGAAAAGGGGCCATTGCTTTTCTGCCCAAATCATTTTGGCTGCTCAGCTCAAGTCATCGACAGACTTACTCATTTTGCAAGTCGAAATGCTATGAATATTGAAGGGCTTTCTGACAAGACAATTGAAGCTTTTTATGAAAAACTTGGCGTGAGAGAACTTGGCGATCTTTACAAACTTGAAAAATCACAACTTTTGACTCTTGAGAAGTTTAAAGACAAAAAAGCGGACAATGTTTTGTCTTCGCTTGCAAAAAGCAAAAATGTTGACCTTGCAAAATTCATATTCTCGCTTGGCGTTGAAGAGGTCGGACAAAAGACCGCAAAGGACCTTGCAAAACATTTCAAAACGCTTGACAGCCTTGAGCAAGCAACCCAAGAACAGCTTTTAGAGATTGAAGACATAGGCCCAGTGATTGCAAACAATATTGCTATGTTTTTTCAAGATGAAAACAACCTCAAAGAAATTGCAGATCTCTTGTCGCAAGGGATAAAAATTCAAGAGAAAAAACACGAAAGTGCAAGTCAAATCTTTTCAGGCAAAACTTTTGTTTTGACGGGGGCGTTGTCAAAACCAAGAAAAGAGGTTGAAGCGCTTATTGAAAGCCATGGTGGAAAATGCTCAAGCTCGGTTTCAAAAAAGACTGACTATGTTTTGGCAGGAGAAGAAGCAGGCTCAAAACTTGACAAAGCAAAAGAACTTGGTGTGAAAGTGCTTGATGAAAAACAATTTTTAGAAATGATCAATTAGCAAAAAATTTGAAAAAACAAAGAAATATTATAAAAAATGGTTCAAAAACACAAAATTGAATCATTTTTTTGTATTGACAGAGGGGCCGTTGTGTGATAAGATTTGGTGTAAAAGGATTTTATTATGGAACAGAAAGACAAAATTTGCGTTGACAAAAAAATTGCAGAAGGGTTGATCAAAAACCTTGACAAACAAATCATTCTTGCAACCAAGAAGGTGATAAAACATCTGGCAAAATTTCTATGTGGAAGTTTTGCAATGGTTGCAAGTTGGTTTCTGCTTACTGTCAGTTTTCCAGATTTTCAACCAAAAATTGTTGAATATATCAAAGCAGGGCTGATTGCTTCGACTTCAATTTCAACTTTTTATGCCGCACAGCAACTTGTCAGCACAGCTGTGTCAGCAAAAAAACTTTGTGATGTTTCATCAAAAAAAGAAAAGTTGATTGAAGAAGTCTCTGTGAAACACGAAGAGTCTTGCCAGTTGAAAGAAGAAAGTGAAATCAAAGAAGAAATTGACTTTTAAAAGGATTTTGAAAAAATGAGCACAAACAAAGATAAACTTAAACAAGTTGATTCGTGTATTAAACAGCTTGAAGTTGTCATAACTCTTGCAAAAAAAGAAGGAGTCAAATCATGCATCAAATTTTTAGGCAGCTTTGTGATGGTGTTTTTGGCTGCAGGTGCAAGCTTGCTGTTGCGGACGGACTTGCCGCGTAACGTGGGCACAGGCTTGTCTGTTGCAGCAGGTGTCACATTTGTGTTTGCTGCAATTTTTGGTGGAAAAAATCTTAAAAAGTGGCTTAATAGCGAGGAAGAAGTTGAGGCTTTTCAGGAGTATCTTGAATTTTATGAAAAAGACAAGCAGAGACTTGAAAAGTTGGTGCAAATTGAAGAGGCTGACATATTTGAATTTTCTGACCAGCAGCCTATGCAAAGTGATGAAATAGAAAGTGAAACAGAAAGCGAAAAATAAATAAAAAGTTGTCAAAAAAACTTGACAATTTTTTTATTATCTATATAATAGACGATGTATGCTTCGTTGTCGGAGGCAATGCTTAATTCTTAAAAGATAAGCATAAACAAACAGCAGGTGATAAAGGTTTTATTATTTCTAGCATTGTGCAGCTAAAATCCATCGCCATAAACATTGTTTTGGAATGGTCATATCGCCGATTTGCAAAGAAAGCTTTGCAAAGTTGCAATTAAGTTTGCAATCGTGCTTGTTCATGTTTTACAAAGAAAAAAGCGTTTTTTATGCACGACAACTAGCTGTCGTGCTTTTTTATCGACAAAATCTCTCAAGTAAATTGAGTTAAAAGGAGAAGAAGATGCCTACAATAAACCAACTTGTAAGAAAGGGAAGAGAAACTTTTGAGAAAAAATCCAAAGCTCCACTTTTGGAAGA
>CALVNA010000003.1 GCA_944349535.1 uncultured Clostridia bacterium | reverse complement strand
GGCCAAGAGACATCTGAAAATTTTTTTTTTTTTTTTTCGGATGAAACAAGCATCTTTCTTGGGCACTCGCCGCTTGCAAATCCAAGCTCTATCATTTGATCAACAATTCTTGCCGCACGCGGGTAGCCTATGCCAAATTCTCGCTGCACCAAAGTGGTTGAACAATCATTTTTTTCTATGCAAAGTTTGACAGCTGGCAGCAAAAGCGGGTCAAGATTAAGCACCAAAGCCTTGTCTTCTAGATATTCTTTGACAGCCTTCCATGTTTGCTCTTTGCCAAACTCTTCAATTTGCTGCCTAAGTTGCAAAAAAGAAGAAAACTGCACTTTTGTGTAAATTTTGCTAAACGGCACTTTCAAAAAAATTTGCGCTTCATCCGCAAAAACGTCGTCGCCTTGATAGAACACCTCAAGTTTATACTCTTGCCCAAAACTTTTTCTTACAAGTTTTTCAAGCCAGTTGAAATTTTTTTTATTCTCCATCTTTTCCTCTCTTTTTTTCCATCCATCTCTCAAGTAAAAAGCAGTCTTTAAACCCCAGTTTGTTGTAAAATTTATGGTTGTATGAATTGGCTTTTGTGGTGCAGAAGAAGTATTTCACGCCAAGTTTTGTTTGCTCGTCGTAAATAAATTTAAAAAGGTTTGAAAACACCCCTTTGCCTCTATGTTTGACATAAGTGCCCGCGCCAAATATGCCGCAAAACTCACCTTTTTTGCATAATGAGACCATGCCAACAGGTTTTTCTTTGAAAAGGCTTAGATAGTGCACAAACTGCCACTGACCGCGTTTGTCAAAGGAGTGGTCAAGCGCCTGGAAATATTCTTCTCCCAGCGGCTTATAGGTGTCGCCCGGCAAAGTTTGCTGTTTGCTGCTGCGAAAGGTCTGAACAAACAGCTCTCTCTGGCGGGAGTTGTCAATTTTTTTGAATGTATAGTCCTCTCCCAGCGGCCTTACCTTTGCAATTTTTTTGCACAGAAGAAAAACATCTTCGTCCACTTTTTGAAAGTTTTTTTCAATATGCTTTCTGACTGCCAAACTGATTGAAGCAAGTGGAGAAAGCGAAAAACACATTTTTTTGCCTTGCCCAGCCAAAAAGTCGCCACCTTGTTTGATGAGATGGTCAAACTCTTTAACGCTTTTTGCCTTTAACCCTGCGATAAAATTCCAATTTTCATCTTTGATAAAATTTGAATAGACCACAAAGCCATTTGACAACTTTTTTACGCCGTCAAAATACATGCCTATTTGGCAATCACACAGCATTTGTTCAAGAATTGCTTTTTTCATCCCCCCCTCACAAGAAAAGTATAACGCAAATTTATATTAAAACCAAACGATATTGATAAAAAAGAAGGCTTTGCAAAAAAGCTTTAGCCTTCTTTTTTATCAATACTCTTCAGGAATTTTTGGTTTGCCATCATCCTTGCTTTTTTTGGAATGTTTTTTGATGCTAGCAGAAAAAGCCGCATACGCAATTCCTTCTTGCGCTGCCACTTTTTTTATGGCGACTTGCTTAAACAGTTGAAAAGCCTTTTCAACAAGTTTTCCATTTTTTCCAAACTTAACAGCAAGCATCGCTTGTCTTTTTATGTTGAAAAATTTTTTAATATAAAAGCCATTTTGCTTCATCCTTGCGCTGAGGTCATGAGTTCAAGTCCCCATCATAAGCTCCAGTAAAACTTGCCTTATGGCAAGTTTTTTTGTGCTCTCGCACAAGGCAAACTTCCGTTTGCACTGGAGCCGCTCAGCGTTCGCTCCCGCTCACTGAAAAGCTCCAGTATTACTCGCTTATATGCGAGTTTTTTTATTGACAACATCATTTTCTTTGTGTTTGCCGCTCAATTACATAAATGTTAAAGTTTTTCTTCTTTAATTCTTTCTATTTTTTTTAATTTATTATCACAAAAAGCAGCGAGCGATTTAAACTATTTTAAATTTAAAAAATCGCTAAGATCTGATACTTAGCGATTTAACACTCTTTTGCTTGGCTGTGAGTAGAGATATACTGCAAAAATGGTTCTAAGCTTTGATTGATCGTTGGACAAAACTCTCCTTTTTCAATCATTTCTTTAATATCTTCAAAGGTTGCCCATTTTGCAGCACAAACTTCTTCCTTTTGCAATTTAAGTTTGGCTATATCAAAATCTTGTTTGACAAACCACATATCAACAAAGTCTTTTTCTCTTTTTATGGTTAAAATCAGCTTCGAGTTTTTTAAATCAGGAGAAATCCCCAGCTCTTCTTCAAACTCTCTTACAAAGCTTTGTTCACTGGTCTGTCCAACAGTGGCACCGCCACCAGGATTTTCCCACTTGTTTGGGAAAATTTTTCTTTCAGCAGCTCTTTTTTGAATATATACTTTGCCTTCACTATTCATGATCCATATATGAATAGACAATTTGTATCTGCCTTGTGGCATAGGCTCTCCTCGAACTAGTGTTTCGCCTGTCAGCTCTTTATTTTCGTCATACAAATCAATAATTTCCATACTTTCCCCTCCTTTTTGCTGAAAATTTTCAGTAAATTTATTATACATGATTTTAAACAAAAGTCAACGCTTAAATCAAAAAGCAAGAGCTGACAGGTTCAAACAAAAAAATTATTTCAAATAAGAACTTGATTTTTTATGAATAAAATAAAAATAATCTGCAATAAAGCAGATTATTTTTTTAGTTCAAGTTCATCTTTAAAAGCATTGCCCACCCGCTGTTGAACTCTGCAATAACCGTGTGTGTAAGGATCAAAAGCGATGGCTTCTAAGAGAGATATGTCAACTTGACCATTTTTTAATACTTTGTCTTCAACAGAAACTCGGACAATCTTGCCAATCACTCCACAGCCATGCAGAGCATATCGACTTATATGACAGAGCAGACAGAATCCCATTTGACAAATTAGACAAATTTTTTAGAAAAGCTTTCAAATAGATTTTGTTTATATTGTCATAAAATTTGTCATTTTGCAAACATTAATCACCTGAAAAGATTGATGTTTCTAGCTGTGATTTTCATAATACTGCCCTTACTTCTTCCACAAAAAGCCAGCTATGCTGAAGAAAATTGTGTGGAGCTGCCAATTTTGATGTATCACTCACTGCTAAAATCTAAAAAAGGCAAATATTGTGTCAACCCTTCAACTTTTGAAGATGACATTCTTTTGTTTCTATTCTCCGATATTCATTTTCTGAATATTTACCTTCATATTCCCAAGAGAACAACCCATTGACGCACCGGTTTGCTTAAACTTAACAACATTTCCAGCTTTAAGCTCCAAAACAACTTCAAGAGTCACCTCGGACCTGTTGGACCTTGTGGACCTGCAGGACCTGTAACTGATGGAGTTGTTACAAAACTTACAGGAATAAAATTGGGCCTGCAATTATTACTACAACAATTAAACATGTTTTCTCCTTTTGGTGATTTCGCTCACCAATGCATACTATGGAAAAAACAGACAAAAGGTTTTTGCCTAAAATTTTGATTTTTTTTGAAAATTTATGTAAATGAAGAGCAAAAGTTTTTTCTCTTCAATTTCAATTTATTCGTTTGCAAAATTTTTGGTTCAGATATCATTAAACTTTTGATAAAAATTTTAATATATCATTTTGTGAGGTGAAAATGAATTATATAGATAAAAATTTCTATGCTTTAATTGAAGAATTTAAAAATAAAGACGAAATTGCTCTTTATACGCATATGTATGATAAATTCAAACAAATTCCTTTTCAAACGCAAGAATCTTTTGAAAGTTTTTTTAAACAATTTGACTACTGGGGAGATTTGGATTTAAAAAATGGCAATTATCAATTTTTATTTTTAAAAGCTCAGGTTTTTAAAAAACATTACAAGGATTATGTATGGCTTTACAGAAAGCTGCAAGATTATAGGTCAAAACAAACATTATTTGCAATTTTGAATAATTTCTATAATTTCGATTTTGCTTCTCTTCCACTAGTTACTGAAAATATTTTTAAACATTATTTTGATCTTGACATTATTCCCAAATTTGAAAACCAAACTTTTGTTGACGTAGGCGCATACAGCGGAGATTCAACCTTAGATTTTATCCAGTCTTACGGAGAAAAGTATAAAAAGATCTATTGCTTTGATATAACGCCGCAATCTCTTGAGCAAATCAAACAAAATTTGTCTGCTTTTTCAAATATTTGTTGTATAGGCAAGGCGGTCTCTGACAAAAGTGAAATAAAGTATTTAAAGGAAAATACTTTTTCTTCTTCTGCAAATCAAGTATGCTCGGATGGCAAAATCAAAATTGAGACAACAACTTTAGATGAACAAATCCACGAAAAGATCGGAATGTTGAAAATGGATATTGAAGGCGGAGAAATCAAAGCAATAAAGGGCTGTAAAGAACATTTGAAAAACGATAAACCTTTGCTTCTCGTTTCAGTCTATCATAACAACACTGATTTATTTAAAATTCCAAAACTTATCCACCACTTTCAAAAAGAATATAGTTTTTATTTGCGATATTATGGTGGTCCGCTTTATGCAACTGAAATAGTGCTTATTGCCCTGCCAAAAAAAACACCTGAGTTGTGCCAGCAATGAAAATAAAAATGACAATAACTGCTTTGAAATCATATTTTTATGCTATCAAAGATGTTGTTATTGTCATTTTTGTTTATCTTTCTGTTTGCAATTTTTCTAAATAATTTTTAAAAATCTGAATCTCTTTTTGCGCAGCTTCTACGCTATCTGATGCATGCACTACATTTGCAGGAGTGGTCGGTTTGCGACCAAGCATTGCAGGGATATCAAATCTGATGGTGCCTTTTTTTGGATTCATTGTTGAGCCGACCATAGCTCTGATTTTTGCAATAGCATCTTGGCCTTCAACAATCATGCCATATGCTTTGTCGCTTGTGATGTAATCTTCAAGCTTCTGATAAAAATCTTTACCCACATGCTCATAATAATGTTGCCTTGCCATTTCTCGATCGTAAGAAATATAGCTTTCTTCTGTAATTTTTAAACCAGCACCATACAATCTTTTTTCAATCTCATCAATCACCATTTCATAATTTGCAAAACCTGGCTTTACCATAACATATGAAGTTTGAATTTTTTGTTCCATACTCTCTCCTTTTTTGTATTTTACACTTTTTTTGCACTTTTTTCAAGCATTTTTCTTTGCTTTTCAATCTCTTTAACAATCATAGATGTCACACCCTTATAGTTATGCCACCAATCTCTACTCCAAACTCTAACAATCTTCCAGCCACGAGATTTCAAAAATTCGTTGCGATAAACATCTCGCTCAAGGACTGAAGGGCTGCTGTTGATTGCCGTTTGATCAGTCTCAATACCTAAGATATATCTGTCAAGTTTCTTATCATAAATTGCAACCGAAACTTTGCTGTCAGAATTTCCTAGGTTGACTTGGCAGTCATAGCCAAGTTTTGAAAGTTTATGTGCAATCTGCTCTTCAAGCGGCTTAAGCCCAATCAATTTGTTAGTTTTGAGAATGCGATCGTTGAAGCTGTCAAGAATTGAACGAACTTCGTCCGTTTTTCCCTTTGAAACAGCCCTTGCATAAGCAAGATAACTTCGCAAAAGTTTTGGACCTGCAAACTTTGCACCATCCACTTTAAGTTCTTCTGGTTCAATGCTTGTTACCACATAGATTTTTTGTTTTGCTCTGGTGATGGCAACATTGAGCCTGTTTTCGCCGCCTTCGTTGGAAAGCGAACCGAATGAAGCATTGACTTTGCCAAACTCATTTCTTGCATAGCCGATTGAGAAGATGATTATATCTCTCTCATCCCCCTGAACATTCTCAAGGTTTTTGACAAACAAGCTGACATCTTCATCATTTTCTTTTCTGCTGGTTTCTTTGATAAATTTAACCCTGAAACTTTCGTCTTTGAAGCACTCTTTGTCAAACAGATCTTCAATCAGTGTTTCTTGATCAGAGTTGAAAGTTATAATTCCGATTGTTTCGTTGTTTTTTCTTGTTTTCAAAATGTGTTTTGTAAGCTCAACAACCTTTTTGGCTTCCGCCATATTTTTACGATCTGACCATTTCCCATCAACCAATATTCTTTCAATTGGTTTTTGTTTTAGATTTTTTGAAACATTTGGAGCGATCTGCAAATTACCGCTATAAAAAGCTTTATTTGAAAAGTCGATCAGCTCTTGATTTTTGCTTCGATAGTGATAGGTTATGTTTGCGCTGTTAAATCTTGAAACAGCAAGATCTAGCAAACTTTCAACCTCAAGTGCAGCTTGCGTTGACAGGTCAACATCGTCAAGGTTTGCACCCATGTATCGTTTCATAAAGGTTGTTGTTGGTCTCAGTTGTTTTGCATCTCCTGCAACAACCACACATTTTCCTCTGAATATTGAAGGAATTGTGTTCTCAATAAAAACTTGCGAAGCTTCATCAAACAGCACGATATCAAACATATTTTTTTCAAGAGGTAAAATTGATGAAACATTTTCAGGCGATAAAAGCCAACAAGGGAACATTTTGAAAAGATAGTCGCCATACACCTCCATCATCTTTCTTATGCTCCAGAAATTTTGTTTTTTTGAAATTTGATACAAAAAGTCTTTAGAAGCCACACTGCCATCAATCATTGCTTGATAGTCTTTGACAAAACTTTGCAAAGAAATCTGCTTTGAAAGAGCGTTTTGATCTTTTTTGAGTGCAACAATTCTTGCTCGTATATTTTCAAAATCCACCGCCCCAGCAAGCTCATTTTTCATTTTTTCTTCATAAGTCAAAATTTCATGATAAATCCTTAGCGGCAACAATTTGTTTAAAATTTCCAAATATTTTGAATAAGAGTTTGCATGTTTATATGCGAAATTGAGCACAAATTTTTGATTTTCGGTCAAATTATTCAAAGTTTGATTTATGTCTTGATTGCCAATATAATTTTCAACAGCATTTAATAGAAGTTTCAAAACATTGCTGTTTCCGCTTAAAAGACCATCAAGAGCCATAAGATAACCTTCTTGACTCAAAACATCCTTCAAAAACTGATAATCGGCAAGATATTCATCAAGTGCCTCAACTGTTTTTTCAAATTCTTTTTCAACTATTTTCTCCTTTTTATGCATTGCCGCTTTTGCAAAAGGATAAAGTGGGAAAACAATATGAGACAAATTCAAAAATTTGCTTGAAGCAGGATATTCAAGCTTTGCCACCATCTTTTTAAGGGCATTGTAATTTGTTTTGTCTTGAATTTTGCTAAAATATGTCAAAATCTGTCTGCTGTATTTGTATTGAGCTCCATCAAACAATGCCTGCCTTGTTGAAGAAAGTTGTGCCAGTTTTGACTGAGCCTGAGCAATCACATGAAGTCCAGCTTGCAGATTTAAATGATCAATAAAAGGATTTTTCTTTTTGTTTTCAATGAAGTTATAATAAAGTTGCGTTTTATTTTCTTCATCTAAAACGCTAAGTGCTTGACTTAACTGCTCGAAATTTAGTGATAGCAACTTCTTGCTGCCAAGCATCTGTTGATAAATTGAATATTCAACCGAATGTTTGCCAATCTTAAAGGAATTATAATACATTTCTTGCAGCGAAAGTCCAAAAGGTGTTTTGCTTGTGAGACAATCATTTATCGCTTTGAGTTTTGCCTCTTCTTGAGCAAGTGCAACAGAAAGTTCGTCAAATTTTTTGAATACATCTTCATCTATTTTGAAATCTACAAGTTGTTGATGAGTCAAAAGGCAACGCTCATAAAAACCACGCTTTTCTTTTTCTGAATCCACAACAAACATTGCCCTGTTGTTGAGCACTCCCAAACGATTGAAAACAACATCCAAAGCAGCTTTCTTTTGAGAAACAACCAAAACTTTTTTCCCTTTTGCCATAGCATCGGAAATAACATTGACGATGGTTTGACTCTTTCCTGTCCCTGGAGGACCGTAGATAACCATGTTTCCACTATCATTGACTTTTCTCACAACTTGCTCTTGAGCATAGTCAACATTGTTGATAAGAAACAAATCTTGAGCTTTGCCAGACTTAAATTTTTTCACTTTTCTGTTTAAAAGCTGATTTATTGACTCGTTTGCAAGGTGGCGTTTTTCTAGCTTTGCATAATCATTATAGATTGAATTTGCAAGCGAGCACCTGGCCAGCAGGCACAGATTTTTGATCTCTGGAGCTTGATTATGCTTTGGCTCAGAGTATCTGTCAAAAGGAAATATGTTTTTGCGTTGTGGTGCCGAGATTTTTATGCCAAAACCGGCAAGATAGTCAAGCAGCTTTTGTAGTGATGAAAACCTGTTTTTCAAACAATCAAATTCAGTTTCAATATCTTCAAGATTCAATCTTTTTGCATCAGCAAATGCATAAAGAAGTGCCTTGTTAAGCTGAACTGGCTCTGCTTGCTTTAGCCTTATGCTTGCATAATTGTCCCCTTCAATATCAATTTCAACTGGAAACATCAAAAGTGGTGCTCTGAAAGTATAATTTTTGACATTGCCAAACACAAAAGGATAGCATAGATAAAGCTCGCTTCTTCCAGTCTCTTTTTCAATCTCTTCAATCTCTCTTTTCAAGGCAATAAGATTTTTGATTTCCTGTTCCAAACTCTTCTTTGCCTGTTCTCTTTTTTGTCTTTCAAATTTCTGCCTAGCCTGAGTATCCGTCAAATCCACTTGGCTGTCATCAATTTTCAAATTTTTAATAAAATATTCAAGTTTATCTTTACTTATAAGTTCAAAAGAAGAGGTTTTGCCATTCCAAAGATTGTCAACAAGTTCGGCAACACTCTCTTGATTTTGATATAAAAGTTTTCCAACATCATAACCATTTTTTTTGTTGAAATTTTTTAAGTATAAACTTCTATTTTTTCCGCTAATTTCTATCAATCGTTCTTTGTAATATGTATAGATGCTTCTCATTTCTTCCCCTTGTTTTCAAAAATATTTTATCACAAAAAAAGCCAAATGCAAAATAAAAAGCACTTAAAACTAAGTGCTTAATTTTTTATTTTTAGAGCAGAAAGCCCCAGATAAATTGCTTTTTTGCCAAGCTCTTCTTCTATACGCAAAAGCTGATTATATTTTGCCACCCTTTCGCTTCGACAAGGGGCACCTGTTTTGATTTGTCCGCAACCTAGCGCTACCACCAAGTCAGCGATAAAACTATCTTCAGTTTCGCCGCTTCTGTGTGAAACAACTGCGCTCATATTACTTTTTTGAGCAAGCCTAACAGCTTTGACCGCTTCAGTTAATGTGCCAATTTGATTTACTTTGACAAGTATTGAATTTGCAGCATTAAGTTTGATGCCTTTTTCAAGTCTGCTTGGATTGGTTACAAAAAGGTCATCTCCCACGAGTTGAATTTTATCGCCCAAAGCCTGCGTAAGTTTTTGCCAGCCCTGCCAATCTTCTTCAGCTAGTCCATCTTCAATCGAAACAATAGGATATTTTTTTATCCATTCTTGATAGCGTTTTATCAGTTTGTCAGCTGAGAAAATTTCTCCAGTTTTCCAGAAATAATATTTTCCCTTTTGCCCTATTTTTTCAGCTTCATCAAACATTTCAGTTGATGCAACATCGATTGCAATGGCAACTTGTTCTCCTTTTTTAAAACCCGAAACCTCAATTGCCTGCACAAGAAGTTTTAATGCCTGCTCGTCATTTTCAAGATTTGGAGCAAAGCCGCCTTCATCGCCTACCCCTGTTGAGAGCTTTTTTTCTTTTAAAATTTTTTTCAAGTTTTGATAAATGCAGACAGACCACTCAAGTGCTTGTGAAAAGTTTTTTGCACCAACTGGCATTATCATAAACTCTTGGCAATTCAAATTGTTGTCTGCGTGTTTACCACCATTCAAAATATTAAGCATCGGCACCGGAAGAATTTTGCCACTGCCAAGATAGCGGAACAAACTTTTTCCTTCCGCTTTGGCAGCCGCCGTCGCCGCAGCCAGCGAAACTCCCAAAATAGCATTTGCACCAAGTTTTGCTTTGTTTACCGTTCCATCAAGTTTGATCATCTTTTCATCAATAGCTTTTTGGTCAAACACATTCATGCCACAAACAGCCTTGGCAATCACAGAATTCACATTCTTTACTGCTTGCATTACTGATTTACCGTTATAAAAATTCTTATCATTATCTCGCAACTCAACCGCTTCAAAAGCACCTGTCGATGCACCTGATGGCACAGCGGCCCTGCCCATAACACCATTTTCCAGCGTCAAATCAACTTCAATGGTAGGATTAGACCGAGAATCCAAAATTTGTCTTGCATGGATTTTTTTGATTTTAAGTGTTTTCATTATTTGCTCCTTTATTTCTCACAATTTTATTTTACACAAAGCAACTAAAAAATAAAAATAAAATGAAAAATATTTTAAAAATGTTTGTAGTATAAGATAAAATGAATTAAAATATATCAAAAGGAGATGGAATATGAATAAAAAACTTGAACCACTTTTTTCACCTTGGAAAATTGGTAATGTGGAAATCAAAAATAGGATAGTTCTCTGTCCAATGGGCGGGACTTCACTCTTTGGATGGATGGAGCCTCATCATTTAGACAAAGATGCCTGCGATTTTTTTATGGATGTTGCAAAAAATAATGTCGGCTTGGTTATTCCAGGTATTGCTCCGCTAAAAAATTTAATCGGTGGACAATGGCTTTATAAATCAAAACGCACTTTCAAAAAATTGAAAGATTATATGCAAGAATTTCATAAAACGGGAGCGAAATTATTCGTTCAACTCACCGCTGGCTTTGGTCGCTCATTTTCTATTCCCAACTCAATGAAATCAATCATCAAATCAAAAATTTTATCAAAAGTTTTAAAACCTATTATCGACCTGCCTTATCTTTGCGCCAGCCCTTCAAAACTTCCTTCTCGCTGGCTTGAAGGCTACACTTGCCGAGCTCTTACCAAAAAAGAAATCGAAAAAATGATTTATGCCTTTGCAAAAACCGCAAAACTTTGCAAAGATGCCGGTGTTGATGGTGTTGAAATTCACGCTGTTCACGAAGGTTATCTGCTTGATCAATTCACTTTGGACTATACAAACAAACGCACAGATGAATATGGTGGGAACTGGGAAAACAAATATCGTTTTGCCACCGAAGTGGTAAAGGAAATCAAAAAAGAATGTGGGCAGGACTACCCTGTCAGCCTACGCTTTTCAGCAGTCAGCAAAACCAAAGACTTTTGCGAAGGCATCTTGCCTGGCGAAAAGTTTAAAGATATTGGAAGAGACATAGAAGAAGGCAAAAAGGCTGCTAAATATTTGCAGGATGCCGGCTATGATATGCTCAACACCGACAACGGAACGTATGATGCTTGGTACTGGGCACACCCACCACTTTATATGCCAAAAAACTGCAATCTTGAGGATGCGAGCAAAATCAAAAAAGAGGTTTCCATTCCTGTTGTTTGTGCTGGTAAAATGGAAGTTGAAGATGCAGCCAAAGCAATCAAAGCGGGCAAAATTGACGCAATGGGCGTTGCAAGACAATTCTTGACAGACAGCCACTGGGTAACAAAAATTATTGAAAACAGACCAGAAGACATTCAACCTTGCATTTACTGTCACAACGCTTGTTTGACAATGGCTCACTATAAAGGTGTGGCAAATGACCAAGCAATGCAAGACTCAAAACATATGTCAAGATGTGCACTCAACCCTATGACAATGGATGGCGGAAAATATGATCTCAAGCCAGCAAAAAAATGCAAACAGATTGCAATCATTGGCGGCGGAGTTGGCGGAATGGAAGTGGCAAGAGTGGCGGCAATGCGTGGGCACAAAGCAACAATTTATGAAAAATCATCGCAGCTTGGCGGCGTGTTTATTCCTGCAGGCAAAATGTCGTTTAAAGAGCGTGATAGAATGCTTTTAAATTGGTATCGCAGACAGATTGACAAACTGAAAATTGAAGTAAAACTTAACACCAACATCACGGACTTAAAACAAATCAAAGCCGATGAAATTGTGATTGCAACAGGTTCAACTGCCAAAAAGCTCAAAATTCAAGGCATTGAAAGAGCTATTGAAGCAATAGACTTTTTAAACAATCCAGAAAAGGCAAAAGAAAATGTTGTCATCATAGGCGGCGGCTTGACAGGCTGCGAAATAGCATACCAACTTGCTCTTGACGGCAAAAAACCTGTTATTGTTGAAGCCAAAAATGATTTGATGGCAATGCGTGGGCTTTGCCTTGCAAATTCATCGTTTTTGAGAGATTATTTCAAGCACAACAATATTCCTGTTTACCTTGAAAGCTATGTCAGTCAGATTGGAAAAAATTATGTGATTGTCACAGAAAAAGACGGCTCACAGAAAAAAGTAAAAGCTGACACTGTGATTGTTTCAGTTGGTTACAACCCTGCTCCACTTGCCAAAGCTTCAAGGCATGTGCATATTGTAGGTGACGCTTTGAAAGTTGGCAACCTTCGCACTGTTGTTTGGCGTGCTTGGGATGTTGCTGAAAAGTTGTAAACTTATTTATACAATAAACAAACCTTTAATTTTTCTTTTGGTTTGTTTATTTTTTTGACCAATGTGTCTTGATTTATTTGACAAAATATGCTAAAATCAAAGCATGAGCCAAAAACAAACAACACAAAGCAAAAATTCTGCAAATGACAATAATTTGAAGCAAAAGCTTTCAAATTTTTTTGGTAAACCTAAAGAAAATAAAGGTAAACTTAAAACAAGGAAAATAAAAACCAATTACACTTTAAATTTACCACTTTATCCTGCCTATCTTTCAAAAAAACTTAATGATTTCACTCCAGTGTTGATTGAAGGCTCAAACAAAAACGACTTTAAACCAGCAAAAGATCAAAAAACTAAAAAAGAAAACAAAAATGTTAAAAAAGGAAAATACATTGCTCCACAAAAAAAATCTAACAAAACCATCGTTGCTTCTGGGCTGATCAAAAAAATTGCATTAGTCCTGATTTGTATTGGACTTGCGAAAAATGGTAACGCGATTTATCTGAATTTATCAAATGGAGACAGAACAACAGTTAATGATTTCACTACAAGCGAAACGATTGACAATTCAAACGAAAATGACTTTGAAACTGACAATTCAGGGAATATCAAACCTTTTCCTGTAACTGATGAAGAAAAGCAAGAGGCTCTGAATCAAATAAAAGCATATATTGCCCAGGATTCATCAAATTTTGGAATTACCGAACAAGTGGCAGAAATTATGTCGATTTCCAGCTTCCAACTTAATGATGTAATTCAAAATGGCACGTTTACAAACTATCTTGTAAGCCTTAAATTTGTAACAAAAAATAAAGCAACCTATGATATGCAATTTTATGCCGATCAAAATTTTACACTTTCAACCGATCAAATGTCTGATATCAACAAGTTAAACGAACTTCTGAAATACTTGCAAAACCCTGATATGTGCGGACTTTTTAACATAACTGCTATGAATGAAGATGCTCAAGAAATCATGGCAGTCTTAAACGATCGCGGAAATGATGTTTTGTATGTGGGAGACACTCAGTGGGCCACAGCAAACGACGGATCAATCATATACAAAATTCCTGTTTACAACAATGATGGAAGCGTTACCATTTGGGCTTCCGATATCAGTTCCACCCCTGAGATAGATTTAAACTACTCCTCGCCAACAAAAGCATTTATAGCACAATTAAATGACGAAAATGACGAAGCGAGCAATCTGTTTTCTCAAACTAACCTGACAATCAATCAATCTTTAAAAACCATCAATGATATTTTGATAAATTTTCAAGAAACGGAAAACGAGCAGGAAAATCAACAAGAAAGCCAAACAAAGATGTCGGCAAAAGTTATTGAAAAGGACTGCTTTGAAGAAGCTGAAGCTGACTAATAAAAAATCTTCTTAAATTAAGAAGATTTTTTTTCGTCAAAATTTTTCTTGTTTTTTCGATTACGAACAAGATAGATCACATAGCATATCGCGAACAAACCAAGAACGCCAATACATACATATGCCACAACATCAATCCATGCATCATTATCGGTCATAAGCACAAATTCGCCGAGCTCATCAATGTTGATTTTGATCAAGCCATCTTCATTTTCGCTGTTGACCAAAACATACTGTCCGCTTTCTGTTTTGTGATACACGTATATATTGTTTCTGTCAGCAAAAGCCGAATCAAGTTTTATGGTCAATGATATTGTGCCATTCAAATCAATATTTTGCCCATCCCGCTCAAGTCTGATTGCAAAGCCTGTGATGACTTGATATTTATTCAGCCCCATATCCTCTCTGGCAATTTCAAAATTGTTGACATTAAGCATTGTGCCTTGATAGAGCACTGCACTGTCAAGTGCTTCAATGATGACTTCTTCATTTTCTGAAATGACTTCTTTGTATGTGATTGAACCAGTAACATCAGTCGGCAGAATCAAATTGTAATTGCCTGCCTTATCCCCAACAAGCACTATGTCATGGAAGGAAACAGGGATGTTATCGCCAACTTGCGAAGTTGCAAATCTTGCACAGTTATTTCTATCATAAGAAAGGGATACATCTTTATCAACAAGGCCAGAAACGACCGGTGTTTTTATCTGAGCAACATCAGTTCCGTCATAAATTTTGTCGTAAACACTTGCCAGCATATAAACATCCTTCTTTTCAATGACAAGATAAGCTTCTTCCAAAGTTATATTGTAGTTGATGTTTGAAAGACTTGAAAGCATCTTATAAACACCAGCATCTTCGCCTTGCTCACGAGTGATCGAACCATAAAGAATATCAGAATTGATGAGCTCTCCTTCAACAATTTGATAGGTAAAGACTGGGTCCATCTGACCATAAGTTTTAACATAATTTTCTGTTCTTACAACAAGTTCAATCGGAAGAATTGTGAAAATTCCTCTCGTAAAATTTATTGTATAATTTCTACCAAGAGTTAAACTGCTTCTTATATCATAATTTCCAGCATTTTCTCCAGAAACACGGCTGATAGATCCCTGCAAAACATCCCCTGACAAGATGTCCTCTTCGTTGATAATAGTATAAACAAGTTCTGGGTCTTCTTGTCCGTAAACTTTGCTTGCGTTTTCCGCATGAATTTCAATCACTCTTGGTTCAACTTCAAAATAATGAGTGCCAAATGTTATTTCATAATTTTCGTGATTTAAAGTAGAGTAAATTCTGTAAGACCCAACATTTTCGTATAGGTGTGGATCAGCAGCAGTTGTTGGTTTATCACGATAAATTTCTCCTTCCAATTTCTCGCCATTTACAAGCGACCCAACCACGATTTGATAAGTTAACTCAGGCTCCGCCTCTCCGTAAATCTTTGACGAGACCGAAGGAATGATAGTAATTTGTCTTTTTTCAATAACAAAATCATTTGAAACAAATTCAAGGATATAATTTTCACTCAAAGAGAGCGACCCTTGCTCTATGGTGTAAGATCCGAGAGTTTCGCCTGGTTGCCTTGTTAGTGCACCAACAAAATCGTCACTAAACTTCAGGCTACCAGATGTTATGGTGTATCCAATCACAGGATCGGCATCGCCGTATTGTTTGTTTGTTTGATTTGCCGAAACAGTGATTGACTGCTGAACAATTTCAAGACTTCCCGTCTGAAATTTTATTTTATAGTTATCACCCAAATTATAAGACCCTTGACTGATAACATATTGCCCAACATTTTCTCCAGCAGTTCTTTCCATCTGCCCATTTGCAATGTTTGCCAGCACATCATTGTTTTTAAGCAGACCATCAACAATAATGACACTATATGAAGGATCTTCATCCCCATAAACTTTAACCTTATCTTCCGCCCTAAGCGTGATTTCGCTTGGCAAAATGGTTAAAATCCCTGGCACAAAAGTGATTGAATATCTTGCATCATTTGATGACTCAAGCACCATTGCGTAGTCGCCTACATTCTCGCCATACTGCCTTTTGACTGATAAAGTTATGCTTTCGCCATCAACAAGGTTTGTTGCAGTATAGGTAAACGAAGGATCTTCGTCGCCATAAATTTTTGTGGCATCATCAGCAATCACTGTTATAGGGCGTTTATTGATGACAAAATTAGCATTTTGAAAAACTATGTTATAGTTTTCATTTGTTACACCATCGATTGAAAGTTGATATATACCAACTATTTCGCCACTTTGCCTTACAATTTGACCATCAAAAAGATCTTCTATGGCATCGTCAAATTGAAGAGCTCCTTGTAATGTAAAAGAGAATTCTGGGTCGGCATCGCCATAAAATTTAGATAAGTTGTCCATAACGATTTGAATTTCTCTTGGCAAAACAGTCAAAACAGCTTCTGATGAAAGATATGTGATAATGTAATTTGGGTTATTTTGATTGTTCAGCTCATCAAGATAGATCAAATATTCTCCAACACTTTCTCCAGCATTACGCTGCGGTTTGCCGGTCAAAGTTTCGCCTTCAACAACACCCTCCGCCTGATAGCTGATTTCCGGATCTTGATCTCCATAAGTCTTGCTTAAAGATTCTATCACAATATTAACTGGCTTCTTTTCAATCTGAACAATATCGTTGAGCTGTTCAAAAGTAAAGTTGTAATTTGAAAGCTTGTCACCTAGATTCACCCTTTGCTCACTTAGTTTCACTTTTGGCTGGCCTTCTATAATAACAGAAACCTGCCCAGCGTCTTTGCTTTTAAGAGCTGCGTCAATTTCAATAGAAAAATCATCAGATGAAAGCGCATTTATGAAATTTGCTTGATATGAAACATTTGTGGTGCCGTCGTAGGTTTTATCTGAAAATGAAAATTGAACAGTTATATCTCTTTGTAAAATTTCAAACGATGCACAAGTAAAATGAATTGTATAATTCGAATTTGAAAGTGTGCCCTGGCCAATTTGGTAGGAGCCAAGCTCTTCACCTGCCTCTCTTGTCAAATTGCCGTTTAACACTTGACCTTCAACAGCATTTTCTATGGTAAAGGTCAAAGCTGGATCAACGTCGCCATACTGTTTTGTTTTAGCTTCAGCTGTGATATAAACATCTCTTGGCGTTATTTGGCAGTTTGCTGATTGATAAGTGATTGAATAATTTTCATTACTTAAATTTCCAAGTGTTATGGTGTGAAGCCCAACATTTAAATCTTCAATTTGCAATTCGCCTTGCAAGAAGTCGCCTTCTAAAAGACCTTCAACCGAATAGGTCAAATCAAGCTCGTCCCCAAAAACTACAGTAGCGTCATTCGCCTTCACTATAATGGATTTTTGAATAATATTTCCAGTCAAAACTTCAAGCTCCGGCAAAATATAATTTTCGTTATCTTGACCTTGAACTGAAGCAGTGATGTTGACTGTTTTGCCGTAGCCAGCATTACAGTCTTCATATTGACCAACAATTTCAACTGTTACGTCTTCATTTCCCACAATGTTTGAAACTGAATAATCACTTAAAACGGCATTAGTAGTTTTATCGTAAACTTTATCTTCTACAAAAAGGTTGGAAATTGTCAGAGGCCTCTTTTCTATCTTAAAATAAAACTCTCCTTCAGCCATCGAGATGTTATAGTTGCTATTTCTCGTATCTGTTGCTATACTGCCCAAGCTAATTAAATATTCCCCAACTTCTTCGCCGACCTCTCGCAATAAACTGCCATAAAGAGTTTGCCCATCAACAAGACCTTTTGAATCATATGCAAGAGCAGGCTCTCTGTCTCCATAATATTTTGAAAGAGTTGTTGGTGTCAAAGTAACATCTCGTTTTATAATATTTCCGGTTGCTGAAGAGACTGTGCGACTTGTAAGCACATACAAAGAGGCATTTGTCCCCGTCAATGTCATATTTTCCATGCCAGTAATAGAAATTGCTTTATCCTGACCGGCACTTGCATTAGCAAAGGCAATTTCAATACCACCAAGCGATACTTCATGCCCTTCTTCAACACCATTAAAGTGATAAGTAATGCTTTTTGAATCAATATTTGTTGTTCCATCATAAATCTTGTCTGCAACTTCAATTGAGTCGATTGTTATATCCTTGGTCAGTTTGGCATAAATTTCATCTCCAGCATTAACAACATAATTTAAAGTTGCTTGAGTGCTTTGAAGAATGTCATTGACATACCATCCTTCGAAATTGAATCTTGAATTGGAGCTTTTGTTTGTGTCAATTCTCAAAAAGATTCTTCTGCCTTGCGTATAAACACCTTCGCCAGTGATTGTTGGCGGATTGTCAAAATCGGTCTTCACTTTCACCTCCACTTGAGAGTATGAAACAGTAAAAGTCACTTCTTCGCTTGCAATATAAGTGTTATCATAAGAATTTTCACGACACTCTGCTTGTAAGACAATTTCTGCTCCTTCTGGTGCGTCGCTGTCTATGTGAAGATAATCTCCAACTATTTTTGCGTATTCTGAGCCCGCAATAAATTTATATTCAATGTCGTGATTGATCTTGCTGTAACTAAGAAGATTGCCAGTTGTGTTGTTGATTTGCAAAATGTCATTTGTAGCATTAAGCTCAATAATTCCGCCTGCTGAAACAATCTGATCTTGATTTGAGAAATCAAGACTGTTGATTTTTGTGTAAAATTTTATTGTAGGTTTTGACAAAATGAAACTAGAATAAGATCCTACAGAAGTTGAAGACAAAGTGGTAAAACTAAACCTAATCTCAGAGCCTTCATCTGCAGACAGTTTTAAAAGTTCTGTGCTGTAAGCTGTTGATTGACCATTGTTGTATGAAGTAGTTATAGTCTGTGAATTATCGCCCTGCGACAAAGCCACTTCAATATTTGACTGAGCGTTGTCATTGTTTGCTTTAAAACTAAACTCTGCTCTTGCATAAAGAACACCTTTTTCAATCAAAGCATTCATATCGCTTGTTGTGATAACTGAGCCATAGCCAGAACTTGTTTTGCCAAGCAAAAGACCTGACGAGGGCACAATTGAATAATACTCTCCACCCTCATCAGAAGAATCTGCATTCGAAAGTGTTGAATTGTTTGCGTTATCTCGAAAATAATGCCCTGTTGTGTTGCCAATCGAAGCTGTCAAAATAAATTGATTGCCAGAAATTCCTTGAATGACCGCATTAGCCCCATTGCCAGTCATATATAGGCCAGCGAAAAAGAATATGCTAAAAAGAGTTATTAGCAAAGCAGTTATTTTCAATGAAAAACTCTTAACTTTCATATTCTTCTCCTTTTTTAAAATCCAAGCTCGCTATCTCTGCGTGGTTGTCTGATCTCGCCCAAAATCACTGGATTGGCTTCGTAAGTATCATTTGGTGCAATAAATGGTTTAGGTCTATCTTCTTCAGGATCAGTTTCATCATATCCGTAGAACGTCAACAAATCAACCTCCAAATCGCCAGATATATCACCTATGATTGGTATGGTTTCGTCCAATTTACAATCTGCATAATTGAAGTTTGAGTTGAGTCCGCTTCTGTCAATAATACCATTGCTTTGGAAGGTGAACATGTTGTAAACAGATGCGTAAAATTGCAAGATCCCAAACATATAATAGTCTTCACCTTTATAAGTGTATTTGTATTGGCTGTATTTAGTTCTTATAGCATCCTTAATCTTGTTGATAATATCATCACCCACATTACTCAAGCCATACTCTTCAAAAAAGCCTAGTATTGAGCTTCCTTCAAATTCATCAAGTGTAAGCCAGTTATAAATTCGCACATCACCCTTCAAAGTCAATTTGCTTTCATAACCTTCAAGTTGACTTGAAGTGTCTGGTTTAAACAATATGCAACTGAACAGACTGTTTGACAAAATGCAATCTTCAACGATAACATTAGGTGCGACTTTGTCATCTTTTGTTCGTGCCAAAACAAGTCCGCCTGAGAAAGAATTTCTCAAAATACAGCCTTGAAAGTAAGCTTGCGAACTGATAACTTCAGCCAATATATGGGCGTTTTCAATGATAGTGTTGTAAATTAAAACATTTTTTACATTGCCGCTAATTTTCAGTATTTTGCCTTTATTCTCAAGCTGCGACAAAGCACCTTCGCCTGAGAAAGTGTTTCCTCGCAGCACGACATTGTCAATCACAAGATTGCTTCGAGTTATGTTGATTTTTTCGTAATTTGAGTCATTTGAAAAATCAATCATATAACCATTGCCATAAATATTGTAATTCAAAGCATGGCTAAGAGAATTTTGCTGCATGATAATATCGCCGTGAAGCACAAGAGCACTGAAATTGTCTGTCTTGTTTGCGTTCGTCTTTTCTAGTTCACTTATTGCAGCTTTATATTGTTCGAAGTTATAAACATTGATGCCTTCAACAATATAGAAGGTGTATGAATCCCAAACTACATTTGCGTTTTCATAAGGAGGAATTTGTGAAGCTGTGATAGTTACAACCCCAGTTCCTTTGAAAGTAATTCTTCCATATTGATCTACTATTGCAATTTGGTCATTGCTTGATGACCATTCAATGAGATCTGAATAATCTTTATCGCTTGGACTTGTTGAAAAATTCATAACAAACTGATTGGTCAATTTGCCTGAAGAATCGACAAATTTGTTTGCAAACACCCTATAGCCACCAAACCCATAGGCATCGTTCCCTTCATTGTCTAGTTCCAACCTCAAGTCTGTGATTTTTGTGTAAAATGTGAATGTATGGCTGTAAGAAATTTCTGTTCCATCAACTGAAAGAGTTACAACAACTTCTCCCGCCTTTATTCCTCTCAATCTCCACTGCAAATCGTCAATTTGTTCAATAGTTGCAACCGAAGGATCACTGAGTGAGAAGGAGTATGAATACCCCTCCGCATATATTGGCTGCGGCTCAACTGTAAGGACAACATAATCATTTTCATACATTGCATCTTTTGTCTGGCTGAAAGAAATATCCTTTATTTCTCGTGTATATTCAATAGTTATTTGTTTTGAAATAGATGGATTCTCTTCAAGGATTATAGTTATCACAACTACTCCATAACCACTGAATGAAACAGCACCAAACTCATCAACAGTGGCAATAGATGGATTGTTTGTTTGATAAATAAGTTCTTTGTTTGATGTGTCAGTTGGAAGAACTTGAGCATTAATTTGATAGCCAGCAGAAGAAACATAAATCTGCTCGTTTTCAACCCAAATATCACTTGCTTGACGAGTCACTATCACTTTGAACGAGCCAAGAGAGATATTGTTTGCCATAAGCTCAAATGTTGCCTCTCCTCCATTTAATGCTTTGAGCACTCCATTTTCAAAGCTGAGAACAGCTTTTGACGAATCATTTCTCTCTTCAGAAAGATTATTCAAAATAATGGAAACATTTACATTATCTTTTGGCACCCAGTTGTTGAGTGTGAGGGTTACTTCTTCGCCTGCATTTAATCTGAGAACACCATTGTCAAAAGGATCTAAATTCAAACTTGCTTCCAACAGAGTGTCGCCTGCATAAGAGAAGATATAAGATACCGAGATTTCGCCATTTGTTCTGTCTGCACTAGTGAATGTTACCGTCACAGTGCCAATTTGATGGAAAGTGATAACTCCATCTTCCACTGTAGCTTTGGTTGGATCAGAAATTGTGTAAACAAAATCTCTATTTGTGGCATCAAAAGGTTTTACAATTTCATTAAAGAAAATTTGGTTTTGACTTGTAACATAATAATTACGATAAAATTCTATTTCGCTGACAAAATCAATTTCAATACTTTCAACGGGGCTGCTTACCGTTACAACACAATCTGTATAAACTTCTTCACCCAAGCTGTTATAGCTATAAGCCCTTACAATCGCACTTCCACCGTAAAGACCGTGAACAAGAATTGTCGAACCATTTTGGGTGATCGAAATTACATCATTTTGGCTTTCATCAGCTGCAGTCTGAGAAAGAATTTTAAATTGAACATCTTTGTTTGTTGCATCAAATGGATAGGTTTGAGTTACATAAAGTGAGAAAGAAGCTCTTTTTGAAATAGTTCGAGTTGTTACATTCAAATCGATGCTATGCAGATAGCCCATAGTGCTTGTAACAGTAACTTGTTTATAAATATCGCTTCCATCCATAGTGGAAATTGTTACAACAACAGTTCCAGCCGATGTGAAAGTCACCGTGTTGCCATCAAGAGTTGCAAAATCAACCTTTTCAATTTGATAGGAAAGTGTTTTGTTTGTTGCACTGCTTGGATATGCTGTTGCATTGATGACTGCAGTGTTTGAAGCCGTGACGATATTTTCTTCACTTACAACTATTGAAGTGACTTTTTTGATAACATTGATGGTAATATCCTGCGTCAAGCCATTTGAGAGCTCAATACGAATATTGCTAAATCCACCACTTAAAGCAGTAATTGTCAAATTTTGGCTATCGATACTGATAACATTGACACCTGTTGTATGATTTGTCTCTCTGATCAAAATTTGTTTATTAACAGTGTCGCTTGGTGTCCACTTAAGCACCTCGATTGTAATGCTTTCTCCAACATTGAGCGAAATTTCTCTGCTTATGTTAATCTCAGCAGCAAGGGGGTCTCCTCCGGTGTATTTGAACCTGAAGGTTTTGGTTATGTTTCCATCAGCTGAAGAGACTTCAAGTGTCAGAGCACCAGAGCTAAACCACTTAAGTGTGTTAGAGCTGCTGTCAATAGCGGCAATATTATCGGCTGCAACTCCGTCTAAGTCGTGGATACTTATGATGCGATAGCTTAGGTCAACATCAGTTGCTTCTTCTGGCAATGCTGCAAAGTCAAGGCTGATAACATCTTTTGCGGTTGTAAGGTAACCGTTATACTCTTCAAGCTGCCCAACATAGATAATGTTTTCAACAAGTTGTTTTACTGTAACAGTGATTTGATATGAATTAAGTGGAGAGCCAAACGCATCATATAAAATGCAAATGATTTGGGTTTGTCCGCTTGTCAAAGCAACAATGGTGTCGCCGTTGATTTCAATGACGCTTGTGTCAGCGTCTTGAGCAAACATGATTTCCAAATTGTCATAACTGATGCCTTGAGATGAGAAATCAAGTTTGTTGCTATCGCCGACAAACATTTCAATTTCATCTTCTGTCGGGTCAACCACTCCTGTGCCCTTAGCAATCTTTTCGATAGTAAATTGATAAGTTATTTCTTGATTATCTTGGCTTATTGCAAGAATTTGAGCAACACCGTCTTGTTTGAAATAAAGGGTATCGCCGTCGATATATGCAATTTCTGGAGTTAAAACTTGATAGGTAACCCCTTTGTTTGTTGCATCAATAGGAGAAACATTTGCTTGCAAAGTTAAACTTGAATTTGTGGTTTGAATATTTGAAGGCGTCACCTCAATAGATTCTACTTTTTGATATACAGTGATTTCAAAAGTCAGAATAACCGTTGTTGAAACACGAACAGTCAAAGTTGCCTGTCCGCCTGCCACAGCTTGAATAGTTGTTCCGTTTATCTCCAAAACTTTTCCCAACAGACTTGATGTTTGCTGATTTGAAACTGAAAGTGAAATATTTTTATTGATCGTGTCTGATGGGAACACTTCTTTGATAGCAACTTCAATTTCATCCCCAACATTGATCATTTGTGGCATAGTTTCAATATTGCCATCAACCACCATCCCCACTTCCGCAGAAATTGGGTATGAACCGGTATATCTTATTTGCACGCTTTCTTGATAGCCAGACGAAGTTGTTGCAATCAGTGTGACTACTCCCGATTGATTGAACATGAAAGTTTCGCCCAGAATAACACCCATATTTCTGTCATTAAGCGACCATGTGATCGTTTTGTCACTTGCATCAGCAGGGCTGATTGAAGCAGCAAATGAAACAGTGTTGACAGCTGTTACGTATTCTCCGTTTTGTTGTTCAAGCTCAACATGTATATCTATATCGTCAATGTGGCGTAATACTTCGACTTCAAGAGTATGAGAAACTTTTTCTCCACCAAGCAAAACAAGTGAAACTTGCACTTGAGCCTTGCCACCACCAATCCCTCGTAAAGTGCCGTCTGGCAAAATTTCAACAACATCGCCGCTGCCAGAATTGTTTTTTTGGCTCAGCACTTCAACCTGCACTGCGCTGGCATTTGCATTGCTTGGGAAAATTGTATATCCTATTGCCGCAGATGAGCCATACAACATTGTGATTTTTTCTTCGGACAATTCAAAAGTTTTGGCTTTTCCTGCAGTGTATTCAACAGAAACAGTGGTGGAAACATTGCTGTAGTCTGAATTTGCATAGATTGTAATTTCAGCCGTTGTTGGATTGTAGGTCAAGAAAGTTACCAGACCGTTCTCGTTGACAGAAACTTCATTCGAGCTTGTATGATAAAAGAATTTGTTGTTTGTTGAGTTTTCAGGGAATGAACTTGGCTGAAGTTGAACAGTTTTTTCAGCTGTTACAACATCTTCAATTAAGATGCCCGTCGCAGGGCTTTCAACATAAACAATTATGTGCTCAGAAATATATTCACCAGCCGCTTTCTCGACTGATACTGTTATCGTAGCACTTCCTCCGCCGACAAAGTAAAGATAGCCACCTCTCACAAAAGCGACATCCTCATTTGAAGAAGAAAAGGTGACTTGCGTGCTTGCAAGATAATTCGGCATAGTAGAGTATTCAATAACCTGAGCAGCATCACCAATCATTGCTGTGATTGAATATTTTTCAAGTTGCAAACTCTGAGCATAACCTGCAGTATAAACTATAGTCATAGTTTTGCTAAATCCGCCATCGACAGTTGTCAACGTAACTTCAACAGTTCCAGCTTTAAGAAAAGAAACTTGTCCAAGATTGTTAACTGTTGCAACACTCTCATCATCAATTACACAAATTATATTTGTGTTTGTTGCAGTGCTTGGCATAATTTGATAACCAATTGAATAATTTGGTTCTCCAGTCACATCGTATGTTTTGTTTAACTGAATATCTTCCACCGGATTTGTGATAGCAAGATTGACAAAATCGCTATACTGCCCATCCTCTGTTGTAACTGTGATGGTAACATAACCCACTTTCAAACCAGTAACAAGCCCATTTTGATCAACTCGAGCAATTTCTTCATCCGATGACGAAAAAGTTACATATTTATTTTCAGCTTCATATGGCACAATTTCAACATCTAATTGAACATTTGTTCCTACATGCAATTCAGCTTTAGGAGTTGTTAATTTGACACTATGTACCCTGCTGTCCGTAACATAATAATAACAGCTTGCCATCTTGTTTCCGTCGGCAGTTGTTGCAGTGATATATCCATTGCCAAAGCCAACAAAAGAAACGTTGCCATCTAGGTCAACTCTTGCAACTTGTTCATTTGTGCTCTCCCAAATAATTTCTTGGTTTGTTGCATTTTTAGGATAAATTGTTGCTTCAAGTGAAATGGTTTCGTCAATATTTGCAGTGATTTCTGTGCGATCAAGTTCAATTCTGTCCACTGCAATAGAAACGTTGCCAACCACAACTTCGACAGTGAAATTGACTAGGATAATTATTACGAGTGGTATTGCAACCATCAAAAATATCATCAATTTTTTCATGCTTCAATGCTCCTATATCTCTTTTCAAGTTTGAAGAAAAGTGCAAACAATTCAATTGCCATAAACGGCACACCAAAACCAAACAGAACAATGTAAATGGCAGGAACAGACACAAACATTGAAACTGCGATTGCCCCAATGCCCATTAAAACTGCAATCACAAAACCGATGGTGATGCTTGCATTGATGTTTCCGTTTGAATTTGTAATTTCTTTGCCATCAAGAAACATAAACTGCGGACGCTTTATATCAAGATTGATGGAATTTGCAATTGAGCCAATCACAATCATGCAAACAGCAAGAGCAATCAGCATAACATCTGTATAAGAAAGGAAACCAGCAAAAGCAAGCACTAAACAGCTTATGATTATTGATGGAATTGAAACGAACACATACATCAAAAATTTTACCACAATTTGTTTTGTAAATGAAACAGGGATTATCTTTGTATGGAAAAAATTTCCGCCTTCTCGCGTGATTGAAGTTGCGGCAAAAGATGTTCCCATGCTTAAAAACATTAAAAGAACAAGCACAGCAATGCCAGGCAAAATGCCTGCTCCAACTTGTTCAACCCCTATATTTGAAGCAATTTGACTTGAGAAGAAAACCATAAGTGGCGTTGTGATGACTATAGTCAGATATTGAAAAGAGTAGTTCACTGAACGGAAGATAGAAAGAAACTCTCTGAAGAAAAGAGCTTTTGAAACCGATCTTTCTTTGATCTGTGTTTTGTTGTGATAAATGCTGCCTCCACTCTCAATATTTTTGAGCAAAATATTAAGATATGACTTTTGTGCAAAAAGATAAACAAAAAAGGCGAGAATAAGAACTATAGTTAAATTTACAATAGCACTTGGCCAAAAACGGTAGAACAACAAACTGTTTTTGAACAGCAATGGTGTGTAAAGAAAGTTTGCAATAAACTTTATGTCTATCACTACCTGACTTTGAAGAATTGAGGAAATATCAGAAGAACTTAAAACATCCATAAAAAATCTCAAACCATAAGTATAAACGGTAAAGCCTGCAGCAACACAAATAATGTAAAGAAAGAGCATAACCACAAACTTGTTTTTAAGGTAACCAACCACATACATTGCAGGAACAGACAGTAACACGCCTGTCAAAAACGGAATCACTGGAAAGAAGATAAGGTTTGGCAAAAGCATGATGTAAAACAAAGCACCCTGCATGGTTTGAATGCCATAGATAATAAAAACAGGCAAAGTCAAAAAAGTTGTAAAAATAAATTCGTAAATGAAAAGATATGTGATCTTTGCAAGAAATATTGTTTTTCCGTTAAGCGGCAGTTTTAAAAGGTCTGAATCAGAATTATAAAAAAGCGTCTTTGTTGTCAAACTAAGACCAAAAAACAGCTGAACGATCTGCACAAGGCAGCTGTAATAAACAATAAACTCTTGAGAGAGGTCCGCTTCAACACAGACTGAAATTAAACTGTTGAAAACATAGAGTAAAGCACCACCAACTGCCACAATGCCAAGAATGGTGATCAGATATTTTAAAATTTTGGAAAAAATATGCCCCTTCACTCTTATTTTTGGTGCACGATTTAAAAATTCAAGTTTTAAAAGAGTCAAAAATTGAGTCATTTTATCTCCATTTTCAATCGTTTATTGTTTCTTCTCTACACTTTGATTTTGCTCATCGCTGACAGAAAAGCTTTTTCCTTTCAAAAGTTCAAACTGAGCTTTTACATTCTGCTTGTATTGTGCGTCAAGCTCTTTCTTCAAATCTTTTTCTTTTGTTTTGATGGTCTGAATTTCTTTTTTTGCCAAACGCTGTTTTTCTTTGACCACTTGAAGCTGCTGTGCGTTTTTTTCTTTCAATTCCTTTTGCAAAGCCAGCTTTTCTTGTTTTGCTTGGCGTTCTTTCTCTTTTATGGCTTTGATTTGCATAGCATTCTGCTCTTTTGTTTGTTTTTGAAGAGCTCGAATTTCTTTTTTGTTTTTTATTTTTTCAGCTTTAATTTTTTTCTTAGTCTCTTTCTTGTCTTCAAATTTGATCACTTTTGCCTTGCTGTCTTTGGTCATATTCAAGAAGTAAGTTTCAAGCGGAACGGAACTTTCCGCCATAAACTTTTTGACATCGATAATCTCCATCAATTGTCCGCGATTCATGATCGCAACTCTATCACAAAGTTTTTCAACCATGTCGATGTTGTGTGATGAGAAGAACACGCAATTGCCCTGTCTTTTGTGCTCTTTCATATATTCTCTGATTTCAAATGTGCTTTGTGGGTCAAGACCCATTAAAGGCTCATCGAGCACCCAAAATTTAGGGTTATGTATAAGTGCTGCAATAATGCAGATTTTTTGTTTCATACCATGTGAATAAGAACGAATTTGGTTGTCAATAGCATGGCTCATGCTGAATAAATTGGCAAATTTTTCAATTCGCTCTTTGATAATGTCTTTTGGCACTCTGTAAATATTTCCCATATAGTTGACATATTCTCTGCCAGTCAGATTTTCGTAAACTGCGTGGTTGTCTGGCACATAGCCAATGTTAAGTTTTGCCTCAATTGGATTTTTTTGAATGTCATAACCACAAACTTTGATTGTTCCTTCATCAAAAGGCAGAATCCCCGTCAAGCATTTGATGGTCGTGCTTTTTCCTGCACCGTTTTTTCCAAGAAAACCAAAAATCTCGCCTTCGTTAAGTGTCAGGTTAAGATTTTTGACAGAATAGAAATTTGAATTTTTATATCTTTTTGTGAGCCCTACAATTTCTAACATAAATTCCCCTTAAAACCGAAAAGATTTTAGCATAAAGACAAGAAAAAGTCAATACTAATAAATATTTTCTTAGATATATATGTTATTTAAGTTATATATAAGGAACTAAAAAATCTCGGGAAATTTTAAAAAAGCCTATTGACTATTTTAAGAAAGCAGTTATAATATTTTTAGGATTAACTTATGAAAAAAAGATTTAGCAAATATGATTTTAATTATGGTTACAGACACTACAAAGGTTTTAAAGAACTTTCGACCGAAGACAAAAGAAAGTTTTTATCTGATTGGCAAACAATAGCACTGCATCCCATTCTTTTGTGTGATGAAAACTGGATTTTGTTTTTTGACAATATGACAGAAAAAGATTTTTTTGAAAGTTGGGCAAGTCAAGATTATATGCATCCCCTTTACAGTCAAATTGCAGAAAATTCTCTGACAATAAAAAAATGTCAAGAGCGATTTGAGCGATACAAAGCAACGAATAATGAATCAAAATGCAACAAAATTGACAAAAAAATCGAAAAATTATTACTTGAAAGACAAAATTTGCTTGAACTGAAGAAAAAAATTGAAACAGGAAAACAAATCAATATTGCCATTGACGCAAACAACATTTCTGAAAAATATGTCAATAAGATCATCAAACTTTGTGATAATATTTACAGCCATAATTGCCCTGAAATAAAAATTATGGTTGCATCTTCTGACAAATCAATAGATTCAAAAATAGAATATTACTACACTCAAGAGCAGCTTCAATGTTTGTCAAAACTTCAAGAAAAACTTGAATATTACAACAAAGACAACCAAGCTGATTGTGAACTTAGATTCTGTGAGCTGTTATACTTTCCAACAAGCTTAGAAGCATATAAGCAGCTTTGGGACCTTGAAGATGTGAAAAAAGCAAATCAATTTGTGGAAGAGACGCGAATTGTGATTGCAAACAAAAAGCTTTCTCCACTTGAAGCTGTTATGTATATTTATATGAAAATTGCTGATCATTTTCGGTACAATGGGCAAGAGGGCTTTTGCGATGGTGAGCATAGCATAATTGGAGCGTTTTCTGATAAAAAGCTAATTACTTGCGCTGGTTTTGCTTCCATGTTTAAAATTGCTGTCGATGTTCTGCACAGCAAAAAACTTTCAGCAGAATTTGTCCCGACAGAAGAAGCCTTTTACGGACACTGTTTCAACTTGGTGAATATTGTTGACAAATATTACAAAGTCAAAGGAACTTATGCCATCGATCTGACCGCAAACTCAAAAGCTGCTGGCGTTGCAGACATTGCTGATTTTGCTGGAATTTTACTCAGATTTAGTGATGCTTTATACGATCGTGATTCAATCTTTTTTATCAGCATACCAAAATCGCGCATTGACCAAACTTGTTTCTGCTTCGACGATGAAATGAAAGAAATAGCTAGACAAAAAAGAGCCCTTCCAAACGTCAAACTGAAAACGAGAATCGACAAACAAATTTCGGAAACAAACAATTTTATTATGAATCATGATGGAATTTGTCATCCAATTGAACACAAAACTATTATTTCGGCATACTTAAACATGATGAACAGAACAGATCAACCAATTGCTTTTGAAAAACTTGCAGCTATGATTGAAAGGACGTGCCTTAGTTATTTATCCATTTCTTCACAGTCATGCAAATCTAGCTGGCTGAATTTGCTGAATATCGATGCAATTAAAGCGGAATTTGAAAATAAATCAAAAAGATCTGAACCTAAATCTGAAATGCGTGAATATTTGGACAAAAAGAATATAAAACCGCTTATTGATTGCTCCTACACTGCAGAAGAAATGGTAAATGCAATTTATCAATCAAAAGACAAAGAAAGATATTTCTCAGAAGAATATTTTGCATTGCTCAAAAAAGTTAAACAAGTCATTGATCAAATCAATGCCGACAACCAAAAATGATAAGCCATGCGCTTATCATTTTTTGAATCGATAAGCAAGATTAAAAATATCTCCTGCACCCATAATTAAAAAAGTTGTGTTTGTTTTGGCTGTTTTATTTATAAAAGCATAGCATTTTTCAAAATTTGAGAAATATCTTACAATTTTATTATATTTTGAAACTCCTTTTGCCAAAAACTTTGATGTTATTTTTGGTATAGGTTTTTCTCTGGCAGAATAGATTGGCAAAAGCCAAACTTCATCACAACAAGCAAAGCAGCGGCAAAACTCATAATACAAATCACGAGTTCGCGAGAAAGTATGTGGCTGAAAAACACAAATCAATCTGTCATTAGTGTTGCTCTTTACCGCTTTAATCGTTGCTATGATTTCATCTGGATGATGTGCATAATCATGCAAAACCACTGCTCCTTTGACCAGTCCTATATATTCTAGCCGCCGATCGACACCTTCAAACTGCAAAAGAGCAGTCTTAATTGTTTCAAGTGGTATTGAGCAGGCAATGCCAACAGCAATAGTTGCAAGAGCATTGTAGATATTATGCAGACCAATCATTTTCAACTTAAAATTTCCAAAATTTAAATCTAAGTAAAAAAGATCAAAACTTAAAAGACCATTTTTTCTGCAAATATTTTTAGCCTGCACATCGGCTTTGCTTTTGATCGCATATGACAATGTGTTGCCGCTTTTTAAGCCACGCGAAAAAGGATCATCATAATTTACAATCAAAATTCCACCTTTTTTTGTGTTTTTTGCAAATTTTTCAAAAGATTTATAATAATTTTCCTTAGTTTTAAAATAATCTAAGTGGTCAGGATCTTCATTCAACACAACCCCTATATCACTTGCGAGGCTTAAAAAACTGTCTTTATATTCACAAGCTTCTGTGATAAAATACTTCCCCTTACCAACGCAAACATTGCTGCCAAAGTTTTTCATTATGCCACCAACATGAATGGTGGGATCTTTGCCTGCAAGAAAAAACATATAACCGATCATAGAAGTTGCAGTTGTTTTTCCATGGCTGCCAGCTATTGAAATGGTGAAGTATTTTTTTGCAAGCTGACCAAGCAGCTCAGATCTTGATAATATTATTTTGCCTTTTTTTATTGCATATGCAAGATGCGGCTCATCTTTTGGCAGAGCACTTGTATAAACCACAATGTCTGCCTGATCTATCAATTTTTCATCAAATTGATTGACAACCAAAATGCCCTTTTCTTGAAGGGCTTGCGTGATTGGCGAGACCTCTCTGTCATAGCCTGTTACAACTTTGCCTTCTTCTTTTAATATCACAGCCAAAGCGGAAAGACTGATCCCACCAATACCCAAAATATGTAATTCTTTTGCAATATCAATAAAATCCATATAAACACTATATGTGCCAATAACGAAAAAAGGTGCTTTAACACTGAAAGAAGATCTTTCATATATTTGACTATGAATAGAAATGTTGAAACTTCACTTGCAGCAATAACAAGTGTAAAAATAGGCGGCAGTTGCCTTGGAATTTTTATGCCAAAAACAAATGAAGAATTTATCAAGCTCCTGAAAAAGCTTTATGATAAAAACCTTCCCTTCAAAGTGATTGGAAATGGAACGAATTTGCTTTTTAGTGATGATTTCCATCCTTTTTTCGTGATTTCAACCAGAAAAATTGCAAAAAAAATGTCGAAAAGAGATAATTTAGTCAAATTTTCTTCATCAACAACCTTGTTTGACGCCTATCAATTTTGTCTGAAAAACGGCTTAAGTGGTTTTGAAAAACTTGCTTCAATTCCAGGGAATATTGGTGGAGCAATCGCAAGTGGAGCCAGCTGTTATGGCGAAAGCATTTTCGATAACCTGGAAAATTTGACTGTTTTTCAAGATAACAAAATCAAAACTATAAGCAAAAACAAAATTGAAAAAGGTTATCATAATTCATTTTTTTTGAAAAACCGGTTTTATCATCCAGAAATAATCATATCTGCAAACTTCAAGCTTAAAACAACTGATCCTTGCAAAATTCAAAAAACATACCTTGAAGTTTGTTCGAAAAGAAAACAAACACAGCCTTTTGGCAGAAGTTTTGGATGCACTTTCAAAAATACAACAACTCAAAGCGCCGGGCTGTTGATTGACAAGTGCGGTCTTAAAGGACAGTGCCATGGCGGAGCGAAAATTTCAGAACAACACGCAAATTTCATTCTCAACCAAAACAATGCAACATTTGAAGATTTTGATTTTCTTATAGACCTTGCAAAAAGAAAAGTGAAAGAAAATTTTGGAATTGAACTTGAATATGATGTTGAAATTATAAAATAAAAAAATCGCAAATATGCGATTTTAATAACCAAATTGTTTTAAACTGTTTTCTTTGTTGCGCCAATCTTCGTCAACCTTGACAAAAATTTTCAGTAAAACTTTTTTGCCCAAAAGCTCTTGAGCAAAGCTTCTAGCGTTTTGTCCAATCTGTTTAAGAGTCTTGCCCATTTTGCCGATCACGATGCCTTTATGCCTTTCTTTTTCAACAATCAGCGTTGCATCTATCACAACAATATCAGGTTTTTCTTCAAATCTTTCAATCACAACTGCAATGCCATGCGGAATTTCATCGGATAAAATATTTAAGGCGTTTTGTCTGATTTCTTCTGCAATAATAAATCTGACACTTTTGTCGGTATAATAATCTTGATCAAACATAAAATTTTTGACTTGGCTTTTAGGCATCTTGTCGATGATAAAATTTTTAAGCTGTTCAAGCCCCTGCCCGGAGAGTGATGAAACTTCAAAGTCGCTTTCAAAAGACGAAATGTTTTTCTTGTCAACTTTTGTTTTCACAAGCACTTTTGGCGATGGCAAGTTTTGATAATATCGCTGCTCTTCTTCATCAAAGATTTTGCTTCCATCCGCAAGATACAAAATAAGATCCACCCCAGAAATTGCACTTCGCACATTTTTCATCATCGATTTGTCAAGTTTGTTTTTGCTTCGATGCACACCAGGAGTGTCAACCAGCACAACTTGATAAGTTTCTCCATTTAAAATCCCCAAAATATTGTCGCGAGTTGTCTGTGGTCTGTTGGTCACAATGGCAACTTTCTGCCCCACCAAAGCGTTGACCAAGCTGCTTTTTCCTGCATTTGCACGGCCAATAACGGCAACGTATCCAAAACTATACATTTTCGCCTCGTTTTATATTCAAACTTGAAAGAATTTTTTCACACATATCATTCATGATTTTTTCATCTTCCTTTTCAATATGATCATAGCCAAGAAGATGCAAAAGACCATGCAAAGCCAAAAAAGCCAGCTCTCTTTTATAGCTATGCCCAAACTGTTTGGCTTGCGCTTTTGCTCTTTGCTTGCAGATGACAATGTCGCCCAGTCTAAGCAAGCCATCAGGAGAAATCTCTGAAACAAATTCGCCAAGCTTTTGTGGATATTTGATTTGCAGTTGAGGAAAAGACAAAACGTCAGTGATCTTATCAACTGACCTGTAAGTTTTGTTTAAATTTTTGATTTGCTCTTCGCTCACAAAAGACACATCAACTTCGCAATCAATTTCAAAATTATCTGTAGCAATCAAGGCGACAGAAAAGACCTTTTCAATCAGTTTTTTGCAAAAAAAGTTAGCTTTGTGGAAAGATATAACCATAACCTTCTCCTATGTCTTTTTCAACGGTTAAAATAAGGTTGATGTAATAAACACCTCCACCTTGTTTCACCGACACCATTTCATCTTTTATTATCTCATTTTCGGCGACAGAAATCAAGACTTTTTGACGAAGTTTTTCAAAAAGTTCAACTTTTTCTTCCTCGAAATTTCGAATTATCTCAATGGTTTTTGTCTCATAAAATGTGATTTTGCTGTAAATGAAAGGCAAAATATTGTTTTGAGTCAAATAAAAACTTGTTTTTTCACTCTCATAATTTTCAAATGTGTTGTCGCTGAGATTGGAATAAATTTCAAGACCAAAAAGAGTGATTGTTCCGCATTCTATTTTTCTTCCAGTTCGCTCTTGTTTGATTTGATACTCATAAAATACTTCATTTTCACTCAGCCAAACATCCGCTTTGATTTCTGCTCTTGGCAAAACTGGCATAACTTGACCTTCTCCGTCAGCAACATAAGGATAAACCAAAACATCACCTTTTTGAACAATATCACCAACCTTGACATTCGGTGTGCCTTGAATCAAATTGATGTGAGTTATCATCCCGTCATAATCGCTGACTATGGGCTGAAAACTGCCTTGCATTTCTTCTGGCAAAACGGCTTCATGGATGTTGACAACCAAACTTTGCCCAATGATAGCAACGCTGACCGAGCTGATCTGCTCAAAATTATCTTTGAGCTCAAGCTCCAATTTCTCAGTGTCAATGTTGGGCTTAAAATTCGAAATAAGTTGATCATTTACAAATTTGACAATCTCTTGCTGCCCAATGTTTTGACAACCCCAAACATCAATTCTGAAAACAAAAGAATATTGCAAGCAATAAAAAATTATGCCGCACAAAATTCCTGCAATGATACCCCATTTTTTAAAAAAATTTTTGCATTTTCTTTTCCATCCATTATGCTTGACTTGTTCAATTGTGGTATTGCTTTCAAGCAAGTATTTTTCCACTTTGTCGGCGTCAGTTTCGTCAACTTCAAATTGAACAAAATTTTCCTGTTGTTTGATATTATAAAGTTCAAACTGTTTGCAAATTTTATTGAACAGTTTTTCCTGATTTAATGACTTTATTTTAAAATGAGAGCGGTTATATCTTTTCATCAAAATTCTTCCACCCTTTTTATCTTGCCTTCTATTTTAAGAGTATTCAGACTCAGTTCGCTTAAGAAAAGTCCTTCACCTTCCACTTCAACTCTTCCCTTTTTTATTTTAAAAGCAATCAAGGATGGCGAAAGCACAGTAAGTCCAAGATGGCCTTCAACATACAAAATTGCTCCAGAAAGATTGACCATGGTGTAAGAAGCTAAAAGGTTTTGTTGGGCTTTCTTTAATTGGCTTTTAATTTCTTCGTAAAAATTAAACATATTTCTCCCATTTAAATTAAATATATGTGTTTTACTTCTAGAATATTATTCAAGGTAAGATAAAAAAAGATGCAACAAGAAGTGCATCTTAATCATCAAATCTGTTGAATATGTTGCCAAGCACCAACGCCTTAACTTTTGGCGGCAATTTTTCCATTTGTTTTAAAAGATTTTTGTTTACTGCTGCACGAGAATATGAATATTCATTCATAAAATCGTCAAAATCATCTCGAGTATATTTTTTTTGTGAAGTGATCTTCTCTTGTTCTTCAAAAGGATTATATTTCTCGTCAACATTCTTTAAATTACTCTCATCTCTCTTTGTCGTAAAACTTTCCTGATTTTGATCATATTCTTCAGCTTTGTCTTCCAAATCGTCAATATTGACAGAATTTGAAACCTTTTGTTGAAGTTTTTGTGCTTTTTTAGCTGCTTTTTGCTCTTTTTTTCCCTTTTTTAGTTGTTTTTTGTTTTTCTGCTCAGTTGAAACATTCGCATTTTCAAAATAAGAACCTTCGTTGATCCTTTTGTATTTATTGATTTCTTCGTCAAGTTTGCTGGTTGAACTTTTTTTTGACATCTTTCTGTAAGCAAACAACAAAACCAAGATCAATGCCCCACAGACTGAACAAACAACAATGATTGCCGTCATATTTCCCATTATTCATCATCTCCAAAAATATCATCATCTGCAGAGCCATCAGAACTATCATCTTTGCCAGAAACAATGCTCCGCCTTAGCGCTGTGTCTGCTTGCAAATTCATCAATTTGTAGTAATCCATAACAGAGAACCTGCCTTCTTTGATTGCTTGTGATATTGCAAGTGGCACTTGAGATTCTGCTTCCAAAAGGCTTGCTTTTGTCTGTTCGGTTTTGGTGCGAGATTGAATTTCTTTTATCTCTTCTGCATTCTTCATTCTATCTGCTTGCATTTGTGCATACACTCTTTCTTTCTCTGCCCTTTTTACATCCATCTCCATTGCGATATTTCGACTGATCGAAATGTTTGAAACGCGGCATTCATGCAACTGATAAGCTGTGTTTGCAGCCGCCTCAGCCATATCAATTCCTTCCAGCACGATCTGTGGATTTGTCACAATTTGTTCTTTGTCATAAAGCGGAATATGTTTGATTGCGTGCTCTGTCACATATGCTTTAATTTTGTCAACTGAAAGACCATAAAGATATTTTGGCAATTGGATTTTCAATGTAAGGTTTATCTCGATCACAAGCTCAATGTTGTCTTTTGTGATTGCTTTGATCTGAGTGATATTTTCACTTATGCTTTCAACTGCACTTTTAACAATTTCAAGAGATTTTTTTGTTTTGAGCTCAAGTGCCGATGCAAGCGAGAATGGACAAGAAATAGAAGCATCTTTGGCAAGTTTCATTGCCTGCAACATATCTTTGACATTTCCTCCAGCAAGCAAAACAGACTCTATTTCGTTGATTTTTATTTCAACACCCAGTCTTTTTGCCAAAATATTTGCTTCAACAAGCAGCATTGGATCAACTTTGCAGTTTTTTAGTGATGTAAGTTTTGCCATTGAAATATGGGCTTTTGATATCAACGCGGTAAAGTATGCTTTGACTGGCACGATAATAAAAAACAAGATTAAAGCAATCAAAGCAATCACTCCGATAATTGTAAAAGTAATCTCAACTGCACCAAAAGCAGCTAGCATTGAAAAATTCATCTTTTGCTCTCCTTTTATGTTTCAATTATACCACATTACAGACCGGTTGTAAATACCCAAAATTTGAATTCACGAACAAAAAAATCAACCATGAAAAATGGTTGAATGTCATTGCTTTAAGAAAGAGCGTTGATAATAGAATAAATACTGTTGTGCATAACCGGAAAAACTGCCGAACTGTGAAACCAAGTTGTTTCGTATTTTTTCTCTGCTGGAAAGTGGCGAATAAAATTTGTTATACATTTGATTTATCCATGTGTCAACCGGGAAAACATCCTTTCTGCCATACCCAAACAAAAGCACACAATCAGCTACTTTTGGTCCGACACCTGAAAGTGCAATCAAGTTTTTTCGCAATTGATCGGTGTCTAAGCGTTGCCACTGCTCAAGTTGTTGCGGACTGGTTTGCCTTAAAACATTATAAAGATATTGACTGCGATAGCCACAACCGATCGATTTGAAAAAATCGACAGAACAAGATGAAAGTTGTTTGAAAGTTGGAAAAGGTGGCAAAACTGATGAAGAAAAGTGCTTTCGAAGCCTGCCTAAAATCAGTTTGATTCGCCCAATATTGTTATTAGCTGAAATAATAAAGGAAATAAGGGTTTCAAACAAATCTTGCTTTAAAATTCTTATGCCGTAGCCAAATTTGATAGGTTCTTTCAAAATCTTTGTGCTGGACAGTCTGTCTTTTATTGCAGTATAATCTGTTTTCAAATCAAAATAAGTTTCAAAGAAGTCGGGATTTGAAGTAGAAATTTGATAGCAATCATCTTTTTCTGTAATTTCTGCAAAATTTTCACTAGGAAAAACAACATATCCACGATCAGTTTTTTCAAAGCAAAAAACTTGACCGCACTCCAAAATATGCTGCGGCTCAAATTGCGACTTATCATAAACTTCAATTTTGTCTTTGAATTTTTTGTATAACATATTCAACCTTTATGTGTTTGCACAACAAAAAAGCAGGACAAGCCTGCCAAAACTTATTCTGCAACAACAGAAACAACTTTTTTGCCATTGCTAAGTCCAAATTTAACAATGCCATCACAAAGAGCAAACAAAGTATAGTCTTTTCCCATGCCAACATTGGTGCTTGGGTAAACTTTTGTGCCTTTTTGTCTTACGATTATGCTGCCTGCAGTTACTTTTTGTCCACCATAAGCTTTAACGCCAAGACGTTTGCTTTGAGAATCACGGCCGTTTTTAGTGCTACCACCACCCTTTTTGTGAGCAAAAAGTTGAGCATTAAACTTAAACATTTTTTACCTCCAATTTTGCAAATTTCTTTTCATCTTCCACAATAGATTTAAGGCTGTCGAAGCAGGTTTTCAAAAGAAATTGAATTTTTTCATTTGCAGCATCTTTTGGCTCAACCATTATTTTCAAAAAACCATCGCAAATTTGCCGAAAAGACGCTTTTTTTTCAATTTCGTCAATGCCGACAACCGCAAGTTGAGCAACTGTTGAAATTTGGCAACAAAGCAAATCTTTGCCAAAATCATCTTTGCCGGTATGTCCTGCCACTTCAAATCCAAGATAGAGATTATTCTGTTTGTAAAAAGTAATTGTTGTCATAGCGACACCTTACTTTTTGATTGATAAAATTTTAATTTGAGTGAATGGTTGTCTATGGCCTTGTTTTTTTCTCTCATTTTTCTTAGGCTTATATTTGAAAACAACAATTTTATCGCCTTTGCCATGAGAAATAACTTCGGCTTCACAAACAGCGCCTTTCACTGATGGTGATCCTGCAACAACATTTCCGTTGTCAGAAACAAGAAGAACATCCAAAGTCAATTTTTCGCCAACATTTTTGTCAAGTTTTTCAACAGAAATGATGTCGCCTTCACAAACTTTGTATTGTTTTCCACCAGTCTGAACAATAGCAAACATATTTATACCTCCTCTAACCAAACTCGCTGTTTAACGGGTGCCAAAACGGACTTAGAGACCCTGCACAAGCGGATACTGTTTCAATATACCATAATCTAACATAAAAGTCAAGAGAAAAGCGATTTTTCTAAAAATTTTTGTTTACGGTTTTGTCAAACACTGCTGTGACACCAAAAATTAAACAAATTCATTCTCATTTTATTCAAAACAAAAAAGCTCGCTTTTTAGCAAGCTTTTTTTGTTTTATTTAGTTTTTTTGCCTTTGCTTTCTTTAACTTTTGAAACGATGAAGTAAACCACAACACCAGCAAGAATAACAGCTGCAACTCCGATCAAAACTTTACCAACAACTTCTGTAACATTGACAGGGTCAGTTGATTCGCCGCCAACTGTGAAAGTGAAGTTGCTTGTTTGGCTTGTGTTGCCTGCTGCGTCACGCACTGAAATTGAGATCTGATAAGTGCCTTCTTCTTTAATTGTATAAGAATAAGCATATTGCCCTTCAACATCTGATTGATTGCTCAAGGTGACAGCTGAAGAGTTTGTGCTTGTGTTTCTCACAGTGATTGTAAGATTTTTAAGAAGTTCATCTCTGCTTGAGCCACCTGGATCACTGACAGTAACAAGTGATTCATCAGCAATTCTGATGTCAACAGTGTCGCCAACATTATATCTTGCTGCAATAAACTGATTGTTTGTGTTGTCAATATCAAGTTCAGGAGCCCTCACGTCGCCAACAGAAAGAGTATAAGATTTAGTTTGCTCACTGCCAACAGACATTCCCATATGATTAACTGCTTTGAGAGTGTAAGTGATAGTGTATCGACCATTTCTATTAAGTTTCAGGTAAATATTTCTTCCATCCTGTCTAAGATAAGCATTATCGTCAGACACAGTCCAATCTGCAAGTGAAATTGTGTCAATAATTCTTGTTGTGCCGCCAGTTTCAACAAAAGATATTTTTACATTTGAATTTTCTAAATCCTTCTTGCCTGCGCCAGCAACATCTCCAACAAGCTCTTTAATGAGAACTTCGCTTGAAAGGTCGCCATATTGCGTTTTTGGATATGCAGTGTCATCCATATAAAGATTTACTGCAACTTTACCAGAAATATAAGTGATAGGTTTGCTTTCAACCACATGAAGCTTAACCACGCTTGTATCATTGCTGTATTGTGGCAAGCTTGTCAAATCAAGTTCTTTTCCATCGAATCCAGCAGGGTTTGTTTTTGCAGACAGTTCATACTGTCCGTTTGATTCCGTTCTTGTGATCAAATAAGTTTCGCCTGCAGTGGCTTGTCCTTCTCCAACAAGGTTTTCAGTTCCGTCTGCTTTGTAAGCAAGCACATCTTGTCCCCCGCTGTCTTTTGTCAAGAAGAGTTTGCCGTTTTCGCCACCTTCAACTGTTGAGAAATACTCCTCCTTTGTTGAATAGCTGATAACAAATGCAGTATATTCTAATGTGTAAGTTCCGCTTTCATTGGCTGTAAAATAGCCTGTCCCTTGATCAAGAACATATTCATTATTGTCTGCTTCAACCACTGAAATAATATAGTCATTAGCAATATTTTCACTTGAATAAGCATTAAAACCGATATAGCCAATTTCATCACTTTCAGAAACAGAAATTTTTGGTGGATCGAGTCGTTCTGGCTGTCCAACAACAATTTCTTTTGATTCTTGACCTATATTTGTGATTTCAGGCTCTTCCACAACTGGAATTTCTTCAACTTGGTAAGTAAAGTATGTTGTAACTGAGTGATTGCCTGCATCGGTAACTGTCACGGCAGCAATGTAAGTGCCGCCAACAGAAGGATTGAACGAGCCTGCCATAAGAACATAATCGCCAGTCCCAGCGTTTGGCATAGAATTCATGCCAGAACTATGAACAACAAATTGCTCTTGGGTGTTTTTATCAATGCGATAAACAACAACAGCTGATGTCATATATTGAGGCAAGTTGTCTTTGTAAGTCAGAGTTGGCAAAACAATTGTTTTATCGTTTATATATCCACCATCAACTTCTGGAGCTGAAACGACGCTATACAAGAATGGTGCAACGCTGTCTTCTATATTTGAAACATAGCTTTGTTGTGCATAGAAAGCAACATTGCCTTGATCATCAATGGCATAAGAGAAGAATTCGATATAAGCTGCCCCTTCTGGTTTTTCTGAAAGATCAATTTCGTATTCATCTTCCCCTTCAAGAATAGTCCAACCAGAAGATGAAACAACATTGTTCCCGTCCGCTTGGACATACCATCTGTCAGACGAGATGTTTATTTTTGAAGCCTCATTGATCACATATCTTATCTCTTCGCCAACTGTTGTGATTGGTTGTCTGCTTGAATCGAGATATCTGTAAGCGGTGTGAAGATCAACATAAGAGTCGCCACCTTCATCTGAAGCTGTTGGAGCAGTCAAAGTAATGATGTCATCGCCAAGATATGAGTTTTGAAGCTCAGTTGGATATTGGATTGTTGGAACGGCTGAATCATCTGCATTGTCAACAATTTCAAAGCTATAGTCAAGCATGCCGGCATTGTTGTTTTTTACTTTATCGTCTGCATAGTAGTAAACATAGTAAATTTGTACTGCAAAAGTTTGATTACTGCTTGGCTCAATGCAAGCATAACCCAAAGCACTCCACTCATCTTCAGTGGTTGGAGCTTCTCCTTCTGCAAATGCAAACGCTTCTCCTGTGATAGGATCAGTTTGGCCATCTGTTACAATAAGATAGTTGTGTTCTTTAAGCCAATTCTTGATTGTGTCGTCATCTGTTGCAACAACTCCACCAAGAATCATTTGATTGCGGATGTAAGCATTATCATCATAGATTGCTCTGTAAACACTTTTATCTTGTGAATTTGTTTGTGCATTGAAGATAAGGTTGTAGTGATCATATCCTTGTATGTCGTAAAGGATGACATTACTGTTTGTTCCGCTTCTGATTTCACGATAAAGGTTAAGTTCATCCTCGGCAACCGCATTATCATGCCCACCGATTGCAAAAATCACAATGTTTCTATTTTCAGTTTTAGATTTTACATAATTTAACGCAGATTTATATGATCCATCTTCATTTTTTGCGTTTTCATCCCCTGCATCGTAAATATATGGTGTTGCAGATTGAGTATCACGCACATTGGTGATTGTAAAGTTGTTTGTGGCAGTATGGCCATAGAAATCTGTTGCAACATATTCAATTCTATAGTCACCATTTTTTGGAGCCGTAAAGTTATAATCTTCGTCGATAGCCCCCTGTATAGTTTCAACTACGTTACCATTTTCCATGCGATAAACATTGATAACATAAGAGACGGTAACACTTTCGCTGGATGGTGTGTCGCTGGCTGAAGTTGCTGCATTGATTGATGGCAGAGAGGTTTTTACACCAACAACTGCAGATGATGGCGCAGAAGTTGCCTTTGAAATTGTAAGCGTATAACCTGGATTTTTGTTGCTATCTGTGTAGTAGCTGTCGTCAACCGTGAAGCTCTTTGTTGTTGAAGCAATTGGAGCTCCATTTTGATAGAAAGTGTAAACAATATTGAAAGTGCTGCCGTTTGCCTCGCTCAAAGAATCGCCGTCGATGTAATATTTGCCATCGGAAGTCCTTGCGACTTTGACATCATCAGAATAGCCTTGATCAAGAGTGATTGTCATATATTCGTCTTCAGTTGGCTCTTCACCGTCAATATGCACTGGAATATCAAGAATTTCGTTGCCTTTTTCATCAGTGATTGTTGGAATAGGCAAAACAATATCTTTGTAAGATCCATTTGCTTCACTCAAAGAAAGGTCATAAACTGAAGGCACAATGTTTTTGTCATTTGTGTCAAAAGTGAAAGTAACATCTTCAACAACACAATTAAGCTCAAGTGTGTATGTGTAAGTTACGCCGCCATCAGTCACGCTATATTCAATTTCATATCTGCCAACTCTGTCTGCATCAAATTGCACACCTGTCTGGAAGCCACCTTCTTGCGTGGAAGAATCATAAACCACTGCACCGCTAGAATAGCGAGCAACAACTTTTGATGAAGTGATGCCTTCTGAAGAAGTAGTTCCAATAAGATGAGCAGTTGTTGAGCCGCCATAGTAAAGTCCTGCTGGAATGGTGAATTTTCCGCCCTTTGCAACCGTTGTTTCAACGCCGCTTGCATCAACTTCAATTCGGTTTGTGTTTTGAGCAATCTGTCCATCAGTTTTGCTAGGATTGGAGCTTTGGTTCCAGTCGGCAGCCAAAGTCTGAATGGCACCAACAGGGACAAAAGATCCACATAAAACAAGAGCTGCACCAAATGCTGCACTCTTAAAAATATTTTTCTGTTTTAAGCTTTTTCTATTCATTGCAAAATCCTTTTATAGTATAAATTTTATAACAATGCTATTTTATAATATTTTACCTGCTAAGTCAACAAAATTGCTGCAAATATTACAAAAATATTTTGTGGATAGAACTGTTTTCTATACTGTCAAAAAATGACTTAGTTTGACGAAAGTGGGCAGCTTTTGTTTTTTTATTTCAGGATGTGGCACATTTTTTATTTTCCTTGCGTAGTATGTTAATGTGAAAGCAAAACCTTTCAACTTACATAAGAAATATAGGAGGAACAAATGAATTTCTTTAATGGATGCCAAGGTGGATTTGGCGGCTGCAACAGTTGCTGCGATCCATGCTCACTTATCCTTTGGATAATCATTTTGCAAAGTCTTTGCGGCTGTGGCTGCAACAACAATAGCGGCTGCGGAATGGACGCGTGCACACTTGTGATTCTTTTGCTTTTGTGCGGTGGCTGCAACAGCTGTGGAAATTGCGGCAAATAATTTTTAAGCTAAAAAAGGCGGGCTCTATGCTCGCTTTTTTGCAATAAAAAGTCAATTTTAAGATATTATTGGATGATTTTTTATAAAACGCTTTACATTTGCAGCAAAATATAGTAAGATGAAACCAGATTAAGTTTTCAAGAGGTGCGATATGAAATTTGATAAAGATTGCGAAGTTGTATGGCATGATAGAAAGCGTTTTATGGGCATGCCGCTGTCATTCACACGATATTACATCGTAAAAAAAGATAACGAATGGGTGAAACTTTTCAGACATAAAGGTTTGCTTTCGTCTGTGATTGATGAAGTCAACATTTACAGATGCTTTGACTTGACGCTGCACGCTTCACTTGCAGACAAAATTTTTGGAACGGGAACCATCAAAGTTGAAAGCAATGATTCTGCAATGCCAGACTTTTATCTTATGCATATTGCAAATCCATACAAAATTCGTGACCTTCTTTCAAATCTTATTGAAATTGAAAGAAAAAAACGCCGTGTCGGAATCACAGAATTTCAAGCACCACAAGAATAATATTGGCAAAATTCCACTTACAAAATCAAAAAAGAACATATTGAAATTGTCAATATGTTCTTTTTTAAATCTAGTTATTTTTTCTTTACTTGTTCTTTCTTCGAGCCAAAATATAAGTCGTTCAGTTCATGCAAACTTTTTTTAAGCTCTTCCAGTTGCTTCTCTTCACTAACTTTTTTCATACTAGCTCCTTTTAAATTTGAAATTTTTTGCTCAATTATTCTTTTTCATTCAAGTTGCCAAACAGCTTGTCAAGAGTTTCTTGTGCATCTGTTCTTGCTTGTTCAAGTTTTTTTGCTTCCTGTTTTTTGCGCTCAATTAATTCAGCTTGTTTTATTTCAAGCTCTTTTGCTTCCTGTTTTTTGCTTTCAAGCAATTTATTAAGCTTTTCCAGTTCATCTTTAATTTTAAGCACATCATCCGGGCTGGTTGTTTTTTTAATTTTTTGAGTATAATGCTTATGTATAATTTCATCTAAAGCTTCAGAAAAACCTTCAACCAAAAAACACTCTGGTGCTATTTCGTTTATTATTCCAAGATCCTGCTCTGCAACTCGTAAAGCCGCAACTTCATCTACAATCTGAAAATTTTTGTTAATATGATAATCTACATCATCTTTTTCTACTATAGCATAGCCTTTGTAGAAATCATAAGCATGATCATACACGTCGCCATGAAGCTTAAAGTCTTTGTCTACAAAATAGAATTTGCCATCTTTTTTTACTAAAGCATAGCCTTCTCTGAAATAGCCAGCATCATCATACCCTTCGCCATGAAGCTTAAAATCTTTGTCGTCAACATAATACCATTTGCCATCTTTTCTTACTCTAGCATAGCCTTTTATGAAATCGTCAGCCGAATCATACCCTTCGCCATGAAGTTTAAAGTCTTTGTCTACAAAATAGAATTTGCCATCTTTTTTTACTCTAGCATAGCCTTCTATGAAATAGCTAGCATCATCATACCCTTCGCCATGAGGCTTAAAATCTTTATCAACAAAATACCATTTGCCATCTTTTTTTACTGAAGCATAGCCTTCTATGAAATATCCAGTATGATCATACCCTTCGCCATAAAATTTAAAGTTTTTGTCAACATAATACCATTTGCCATCTTTTTTTACTACAGCATAGCCTTCTATGAAATCGTTAACTATATCATACCCTTCGCCATAAAGTTTAAAGTTTTTGTCAACATAATACCATTTGCCATCTTTTTTTACTACAGCATAGCCTTCGCGGAACTCATAAGCATGATCATACACGTCGCCATGAAGCTTAAAGTCTTTGTCTACAAAATACCATTTGCCATCTTTTTCTACGTTAGCATAGCCTTCGTTGAAAGACAAAGCATCATCATACCCTTCGCCATGAAGCTTAAAATCTTTGTCGTCAGCATAATACCATTTGCCATCTTTTTTTACTCTAGCATAGCCTTCTATGAAATCGTCAGCCAAATCATAACCTTCGCCATGAAGATTAAAGTCTTTGTCCACATAATACCATTTGCCATCTTTTTTTACTACAGCATAACCTTCGCCGGAAGAGGAAACCCGATCATACAACTTGCCGTCTGATCCTATATAAAAAAATTCTCCATCTCTTTTTACAAACTTAAAACCCATGGCATAGCCTTCGCCGAAAGAGAAAACACTATCATACAGCTTGCCGTCTGATCCTTCATAAAAATATTTTCCATATCTTTTTACAACCTTAAAATCCATTTTCTCTCTCCTTTATCTTTTTATGATACTTTTATTATACCCATCTTCTGCAATTTGTCAAGAGCTTTTGCTGCTCAACAATCTTTTCTTGGCTGTTTGATATATTAAATAGAAGACATGATTTTTCAAAATAATTTCTTGCCGCTTTACTTCAGCTTGTCAAGATATTTTTGAAAATAGGTTGGCAATGCCGCTTCAAAATGTATAATTTCATTTGTGCGAGGATGGCTAAACTGGATGAAATAAGAATGCAAAAGTTGCCCTTTCAAGTTCTTTTCAGCTTTGCCATAAACATCATCTCCTATCACAAAACAAAAAAGAACATATTGACAATTTAAATATGTTCTTTTTTTGTAAAACTTGTTTATTTTTTCTTTGTTTGTTCTTTCTTCGAGCCAAAATATAAATCGTTTAGTTCATGCAAACTTTTTTTAAGCTCTTCCAATCGCTCCTCTTCACTATCTTTTTTCATATTAGCTCATTTCAACTTTAATTTTTTGTTCAATTATTCTTTTTCATCATCTGGGTTCCCAAACTGTTTGTCAAAAGTTTCTTTTGCATCTGTTTTTGCTTGTTTAAGTTTTTCTGCTTCCTGCTTCTTGCTTTCAATCAATTTATAAGGTTCTTCCATTTCTTCTTTAAGTTTAAGCAGTCTGCTGTAGACCATTTCTTCAATTTTTTGAGTGTTATGCTTATATATAACTTCATTTAAAGCTTTAGCAAAACCTTCATTCAAAAAACATTTTGGTGCTATTTCATTTATTTTTTTAATATCTTGCTCTGCAACTCGTAAAGCGCTGTCTTCATCATCAATCTGAAAATCTTTGTTAATACAATACCAAACGCCACCTTTTTTTACTTCAGCATAGCCTTCGCTGAAAACGAAAGCCTTATCAAACCCTTCGCCATGAAGCTTAAAGTCTTTTTTGTCAACAAAATAACATTTGCCATATATTTCTACTGGAGCATAGCCTTCGCTGAAATCATCCGCATCATCATACCCTTCGCCATGAAGATTAAAATCTTTGTCGTCAACATAATACCATTTGCCACCTTTTTTTACTCTAGCATAGCCTTCGTAGAAACTCCAAGCATCATCATATCCTTCACCATACAACTTGCCGTCTGTTCCTTTATAAAAATATTTTCCATTTTCTTTTACAAGTTTAAAATCCATTTCCTCTCTCCTTTATCTTTCAATGATACTTATATTATATCAATTTTCTGCAATTTGTCAATAGCTTTTTTAGTTGCTTTATCACTTAAGCTTGTCAAGATATTCTTGAAAATGGGTTGGCAATGCCGCTTCAAAATGCATAGCTTCATTTGTGCGCGGATGACAAAACTGGATAAAGTAAGAATGCAAAAGCTGCCCTTTCAAGTCTTTTTCTGCTTTGCCATAAACATCATCTCCAACGATTGGATGCCCCATCCACTTGCAATGGACTCGAATTTGATGAGTTCTGCCTGTTTGTAAGGAAAATTCAACCAGAGTTTTGTTTGCAAAGGTTTTGATCACCTTAAAATCGGTTATTGCTTTTTTCCCAGTTGAAGAAACTGCATATTTTTTGCGATCAGACTTGCTGCGCACCAAAAAATTTTCAATATGTCCTTCGCTTTCCTTGAAAACACCTTCACAAAGAGCTATGTATTTGCGTTTGCAGGTTTTATTTTTGATTTGCTCAGCAAGTGATAGGTGTGCCATATCATTTTTGGCAACAAGCATAAGGCCGGAAGTGTTTTTGTCAAGTCTATGCACAATCCCCGGTCTTAACACACCGTTGATGCCGCTGAGATCTTTCACTTTTTCAAGAAGCCCGTTGACAAGAGTGCCCTCTTTAGTTGACGCGCAAGGATGCACCACCAAACCTTGAGGTTTGTTGACAACAAGCAGATCTTGATCTTGATAAACAATTTCAAAATCAATGTTTTGCGGTTTGGCTTGCAGTGGAACAGTATCTTGAAAATCAAAAGAAACTTTTTGACCAGTTTTCAGCTTTTCTCCCGATTTGACAAGCTTATCTTGCAACAAAATGCTGCCTTGATCAATCAAAGTCTTGATATGCGAGCGTGAAAAATCAGGATAATGAAGATTGAAAACAACATCAAGCCTTTTCCCCTTTTCATTTTCATCGACTGTAAAATATCCTTTCAAATTTTCTCCTTATGCTTTTCTTCATTTTTTGATTTTTTTTGTTTTTTATTGTTTTTTTCGCTGTTTTTATCAGCATTTTCTTTATTTTTATCCTTATTATCTGCGTCAACTAAAAATTCAGCAAGCTCTTCATTAAATTTTGACTCTTTATTTGATATGGTAACATTTTCTTTTTGCTCAAGCTCAACAATTTTCTTTTCTTTCTTGATTGAAAGGATATATTCGCAGATAAAATAAATAACGAGCAAAATTACCCCAATCGTGATTGCACTGTCGGCAATATTGAATACAGGGAAATTGATAAATTGAAAATTAATGAAATCTCGGACGTAGCCAAAAATTATTCTGTCGTATAAATTGCCAAGTGAGCCTCCAATTATCAAGCCCATTGCAACAGACAAAAGTGCCAAATATTTATTTTGTTGGTCTTTCAACTTTAAAAGATAATACCAAATCAGCACACCCAGCAAAACCAAAGTTATAACAATAAGCAAAGCTGTCTGTCCGCCAAGAATTCCACCACTTGCACCATCATTTTGAACATGAACAAAATTGATAAAACCTTCAATAAAGGAGGCTTGATCTCCAACATTTGGGATAAGACTGCCAATCAAAAGATATTTTGTAAGCATATCAAACACCAGAACAAGCACAACAACAATGATTGCAACAAAAACAGTCTTAAAAAATTTACTTTTCAACTTCCATGCCCTCCGGCAAATATAAATACAGTTTGTTTTCTTCAATCTCATGTCTTGTGGCAGAAAGCGCAAAACAAACTCCTTCAAAATAAGTCATTATTCGCTCGGCAAGTTCCTTTTCACAATATTCGATTGAAATTATGCAAGGATTGCCTTTCTTTAAAATTTCAGCAAAATCTCGCACTTGCAAATAGCTTTCTGGATAATACACAGGCACTCCATCGATTTCTTCTGCTCTTGATTTGATTTTGCCATGCTTGATTTTAAAGCTTGCCTTAGTTTTGTTTTTTTCTGGTTTGCCTTTTTCTTCGCTTTCAAAGCCAAAAGCCTTAAAAATTTTGCCCATCAATCCCATAAAAACACCTTCCGAACTAGTTTTTATTATTATAGCACAAAAAAAGAAAAGATAAAAGAAAATTTGCCTATTCAAAATTTTTATAAATTTGCAAAACCAAAAAACGATTTGACAAAACAAATTTCAACAAAAATCGCTGGATTTTGAAAGCTTTATCTCGATTTTTTTTAATCAAAATTATAAATAAATTTTCTTAAAATAAGCAACAAAAAAATGACTGATTTTCTCAGCCATTTTTTATTTTCACCAAAATTATTCAACAATTGTTGATACAACACCAGAACCAACTGTTCTGCCACCTTCACGGATAGCGAAACGAAGTCCTTGTTCAATAGCGATAGGATTGATAAGAGTGATTGTCATCTTAACATGGTCGCCAGGCATAACCATTTCTACGCCCTTTTCAAGTTCAATAACACCAGTGATGTCAGTTGTTCTGAAATAGAACTGTGGTCTGTAACCATTGAAGAATGGAGTGTGACGGCCACCTTCTTCTTTCTTAAGAACGTAAACTTCTGCTGTGAATTTTGTGTGTGGGTGGATTGAACCTGGTTTGCAAAGAACTTGACCTCTTTCAATGTCTGTTCTTTGAATTCCACGAAGAAGAAGACCAGCATTGTCTCCAGCAATAGCAGCGTCAAGAGACTTGTGGAACATTTCAACGCCTGTGATAACAGTTTGTTTTGAAGCGCCAAGTCCAACGATTTCTACAGTGTCGCCAACTTTTACAGTTCCTCTTTCAACTCTACCAGTTGCAACAGTTCCACGACCAGTGATTGTGAAAACGTCTTCAACAGGCATAAGGAAAGGTTTGTCAGTTTCTCTTTGTGGCTCAGGAATGTAAGAATCAAGAGCGTCAAGAAGTTCTTGAATGCAAGCGCAAGATGGGTCAGAAACATTTCCAGCTTGAGCAGCTTCCAAAGCTTTCAAAGCAGAACCTTTGATGATTGGAGTTTTGTCTCCTGGGAATCCGTATTCAGTAAGAAGGTCACGAATTTCCATTTCAACAAGTTCAAGAAGTTCTGGATCGTCAACTTGATCAGTTTTGTTCATAAATACAACGATGTAAGGAACACCTACCTGTCTAGCAAGAAGGATATGCTCTCTTGTTTGAGGCATAGGACCATCTGTTGCAGCAACAACAAGGATAGCGCCGTCCATTTGAGCAGCACCTGTGATCATGTTTTTAACATAGTCAGCGTGTCCTGGGCAGTCAACGTGAGCATAGTGACGTTTGTCAGTTTCATACTCAACGTGAGCTGTGTTGATAGTGATACCTCTAGCCTTTTCTTCTGGGGCTTTATCGATTTCATCATATCTCATTTTTTGAGCGTAACCCTTAGCAGCTGAATACATTGTGATTGCAGCAGTAAGAGTTGTTTTACCATGGTCAACGTGACCAATAGTTCCAACGTTTACGTGTGGTTTTTTTCTTTCATAAACACCAATAGCCATTTTAAAAAATCTCCTTTTTTTGTTTTACTACGATATCATAACATATTTTTTTGCAAAAGCAAAATGATTTTTCAATTTTTTTAAAATTTTTGTCAAATTTTTTTATAAGCCAAAATCTAAGTATTGCACTAGAAAGCTGCTAAGATTTTATTGCTTGTTTTTTGCTCTTTCACCAATAATGTTTTGAGCGATTGATTTTGGAACTTCTTGATATTTAAGAGGTTCCATAACATAGTTGCCTCTGCCCTGTGTCTGAGAACGAAGGTCAGTTGCATAACCAAACATCTCAGCAAGAGGAACTTCAGCGTTAACAATTTGAATACCTGCAGAAGATTCAGTTCCAGTAAGCATACCTCTTCTTGAAGTGAGGTTGCCCATAACTGTTCCAAGATATTCATCAGGCACTTCAACAGAAACCTTCATGATAGGTTCAAGAAGCACTGGATCTGCATTTCTTGCACCTTCTTGGAAAGCCATAGAACCAGCAATCTTGAAGGCCATTTCTGAAGAGTCAACTTCGTGGTAAGAACCGTCAACCAAAGTAACTTTAAAGTCAACAGTTTCATATCCAGCAAGAACACCGTTCATTCTAGCTTCATTGATACCATTGTTGATAGGTTGGATATATTCCTTAGGAACAGAGCCACCAACTGTTTTATCAACAAATTGATATCCTTCGCCTGGAGCAAGAGGTTCCATCTCAATGATACAGTGACCATATTGACCTTTACCACCAGACTGTCTGATGAATTTTCCTTCAGCTCTAACAGCCTTCTTGATAGCTTCACGATAGCTTACTTGTGGTTTTCCGACAGTAGCTTCAACTTTAAACTCTCTAAGAAGTCTGTCAACAATGATTTCAAGGTGAAGTTCACCCATACCAGCAATCAAAGTTTGGCCAGTTTCTTGGTTTGTTGTAACTCTAAATGAAGGGTCTTCTCTTGAAAGTTTTGCAAGAGCAAGAGCCATTTTTTCTTGCATATCTTTTGTTTTAGGTTCGATAGCAAGCTGAATAACAGGCTCTGGGAATTCCATGCTTTCAAGTTGAATTGGATGTTTTTCATCACAAAGAGTGTGTCCTGTGATTGTGTCTTTAAGCCCAACGATGGCAGCAATGTCACCAGCGCCAACTTCTGTGATTTCCTGTCTGTTGTTTGCGTGCATTCTGATAAGTCTTCCAACTCTTTCAGTTTTGCCTGTGTTTGAGTTGTAAACATAAGAGCCTGCAGTAAGTTTTCCGCTGTAAACACGGAAGAAAGTAAGTCCACCAACATAAGGGTCAGTCATAATTTTGAATGCAAGACCAGCAAGTGGAGCATTTTCGTCAGGAGCTCTGTCCTCTTCTTCGCCAGTTTCAGGGTTGATACCTTTGATATATTCGATATCAAGTGGGCTTGGAAGATATTCCACCATCGCATCAAGAAGCATTTGAACACCTTTGTTTTTATATGAAGAACCACAAAGAACAGGTGTTAAAGTTTTTGCAATTGTTGCCTTTCTGATGGCTTTTTTAAGCTCGTCAATTGAAATTTCTTCACCTTCAAAGTATCTTTCAAGAAGTGCGTCGTCAGTTTCAACGATTTTTTCAATCATTTTGTCGTGCTCTTCTTGTGCTTTTGCTTTAAGCTCTGCAGGAATGTCAGTGATTTCAATTTGAGTTCCCATGTCATCCTTGTAAATTTCAGCCTTCATTGTAAGAAGGTCGATAATTCCCGTGAATGTATCAGCCTCACCAATTGGCATTTGGATTGGCAATGGGTTTGTTTTAAGTCTTCTTTGAATAGATTCAACACAGCCAAAGAAGTCAGCTGCATCTCTGTCCATTTTGTTTACATAGATGATTGTTGGCACTTTGTATTTTGTAGCTTGGCGCCAAACAGTTTCAGTTTGAGGTTGAACCTTGTCACGAGCAGAAAGCACCAAAACAGCACCATCAAGCACTTTCAAAGAACGCTCAACTTCAACTGTAAAGTCAACGTGTCCAGGAGTGTCAATAATGTTGATTTTGTGACCTTTCCAAGAACATGTTGTGCATGCAGAAGTGATAGTGATACCACGCTCTTGCTCTTGAGCCATCCAGTCCATGGTTGCAGCGCCGTCGTGAACTTCGCCAATCTTGTGGCTTTTGCCGGTGTAATACAAAATACGCTCAGTTGTTGTGGTTTTTCCAGCGTCAATGTGAGCCATAATGCCGACATTTCTAGTAAGTTCTAGATTGTTTGCCATATTTTTTCTCCTTTTAGATTTATAACCAATTTAAAGTGTGGTTATATGCACTTTTGATAAAAAATTAATTTATTTTAATCCATTTCCGAATCTTCATTTTCAGAATTTGAATTATTAAAACCTTCTTTCTTTCGTTCAAAAGGTTTAACATGTTCAATCTTCTTTACAATTCCTTTCCCGATCTTTGATATAGCCTTTCCAATGCTTGACAACACTATTGCTGCACCTTTTACCACAGCTTTTACAGTTTTTAAAACTCCTCTGCCAATAGTAGAAAGAACTTCTTTAGCATCTTCTTTTCTTTGAGCTCTTTTTGCTGCTTTCTGCTGTTTACGCTTAAAGTCATTG
>CALVNA010000002.1 GCA_944349535.1 uncultured Clostridia bacterium | reverse complement strand
CTTGCTTCACGCTCAAGCGAAGGAAAGAGCAACCTGTCATAACTGTCCTCAATCACTTCTTCAATCACCTGGTCTGTGTCAGGATTGTTTTTCTTATACAGTTTTCTGATCACATTCAGTGCAAGTTCAGGATTGATGACAATGTCAACTTTAAGGCATTTTTCCTTTTCACCACGATTGATTGCAAGAATCCTGTGGCTTGGAATAGCTTTGATCTCTTGTTTGAAGTTTGCATAAGTTTCGTATGTAAAACTGTTTTCATTTTCAAGCAGTTGACATTCTATCATTGATTTGTTTTCAATAAGTGCTCGAAGCTCTTTTCTCAGCTCGGCATCATCAGAAATTCGCTCTGCAACAATGTCTTTTGCTCCGGCAATAGCCTCTTCAATGGTTGGCACTTCTTCGGTGATAAATTTTTGCGCCTCCTGGGCAAGAACATGATTTTTTGACTGCATAAGCAGCACATCAGCAAGCCCATCGAGACCTTTTGCGATCGCAACAGAAGCTCTTGTTTTACGCTTTGGTTTGTATGGTCTGTAAATATCCTCAACTTCGGTCAAAGTTTTTGCGCTGTGCAAAGCTGCAGCAATTTCATCTGTCCATTTGCCCTGCTCAGTGATTGCCTTTTCAACTTTGGCTTTTTCGTCATTAAGATTTCTTAAATATTTAAGCCTGTCAGCAAAAGCTCTGATCGTCTGGTCATCACAAGTGCCGTGCATTTCCTTTCGATAACGGGCAATAAAAGGTATAGTGCAACCTTCATCCAAAAGATTGATAAGGTTTTGGCTATACTCCTGTTTTATTCCAAATTCCTGTGCAAGTGTCAATGCTAAATCCATAAATTTTTCTCCTTAAAATTTTCTCTGTGCAATTTTGTAAAAGCTGTCATATTAAAGTTTTTACAAGCTATATTTTAAATTATTTGACTTTTTCGAGCAAGCAATTTGTGATAGTTTTGCTCAGTTTTATCAAAATTTTCAACACGACAAGTTGCCTTTGACGTTAAAAAATCTATTTTTTCTTGTTCTATTTTACCCTCACACTCCAAAGGCAGCAAACTTAGATATTTTTGCAAAGCAACTGCCCTTTGCATTGAAAGCAAATTGTTTGTGCAAAGCCTTAAAAAATCCGCTTGTTTTTGAAGATCAATCTCATTCTCATCGCAGCTTGCAAGATGACAAATTCGATTTTCATAAAGTTTGAAATTTAAAAATCCCGTCCCATTTTCAGCATCAGTGATTGGGCTGAAAATATATTCAACATCATAGCAATCAAACAAACTTAAGGCATCTTTGTCAAGATAGTTACAGCCCAAAAGAAAGCACTTTCGATCAAGCAACCCAAAATCTTCAAGCATTCTTTCAGGGCTTTTGCCGTAACGGCTTTCAAGCAGCCCTAGCATCTGCAGACTATGCCCAAAATTTATCAGCAGCGGCAAGTTGAATTTTGCTGCAAAATTGACAACTTCGCATAAAAAGTTTTCATTTATCTCTTCCATCTTATCTAGAAAAACAAGCAGACCATCATCAACAAGCAAAAAGCTTGGCATTGAAAAAATCTTCTCAGCCTTGATGATGCTTTTGATTTTTATGCCATATTTGCTTGCAAATTTGCTTAAATCTAACATATAATCATTTAGAATCCACAGTTCTTTGACGCCACTACGGCAATTGCTGGCAATCACATATTCATAAAGCATTTCAAGTTCGTTTTTTTTCCATAAGCTGACACCTTCCCTTAATGCTGAAGGCAAAAAAGAAAATGGATTGCAAAAACAATTTTTAAAGTTATATTGCATTTCTGTCATAAAATCCCTTCTTATAGGCAATTATACAATAAATAGGAGAAAAAAAGCAAATGAAAGAGCGAGTAATTTTGCATTCAGATGTCAACAACTTTTTTGCTTCTGTCGAGTGTGCAACCAAAGCGGAACTTAAAGATAAGCCGGTTGCTGTGACTGGCAATCCTGAAAAAAGAACAGGAATAATTCTTGCAAAAAATGAGATTGCAAAAAAATATGGCGTCAAAACAGGACAAGTCATAGGAGAAGCCAAAGCACTTTGCCCCGACCTTGTATGCCTTGCCCCACACTACGACTTGTATGAAGAAATTTCGCTCAGATTGCACCAATTATATCTTTCATACACCAATTTTGTCGAGCCGCTTGGACTTGACGAATGCTGGCTTGATGTCACCGATAGTTTGAAATATTTGAAAAAAAACGGCAAACAAATTGCTGACGAAATTCGGCAAAAAGTCAAACAAGAATTTGGTTTTACGGTGTCTGTTGGCGTGTCATTTTCAAAAATATTTGCCAAACTTGGCTCTGACCTTAAAAAACCAGACTGCACCACAGTCATTGATAAAAAAGATTATAAAAAAATAACCTACAATCTGTCTTTAAGCTCAATTATTGGCATAGGGAAAAGACTTGAAAAAAAATTTAGCTCAATTTCAGTTTTCACAATTGGAGATTTTGTCAAGCTTGAAGATGCTTATCTTCAACATTTGATGGGCATCACAGGCGTCAATTTGAAACAAGCATTGCTTGGCAATGACAACTCTGCTGTGGCTGATTACTACACTCTTCCTCCGCCAAAAAGCATAGGCAATGGCACCACAACCATCACAGATATCATTTCAAGGCAAGAAATTGAAAAAGTGGTCTATTTTCTTGCAGAAAAGGTGTCAGAGCGCATGATCAAACACAGGGTCGTTGCAGGCACTCTTTCGATTTCAATAAAAGACAACAAGTTGAAAAAAGCTCATAAGTCAATGAAAATAAAGCCAACTAATTCTGTCAAAGAACTTGCAAAAAACGCTATGAAAATTGCCGATCAGATTTGGAAATATGACTACCCCGTCAGAGCCGTTCGCCTTAGGGCATCATCACTTTCAAATGCAGATGCAGTTCAGCTTTCGTTTTTTGACAACAAAGAGGATTATTCAAATGCTCTTGAACTGATCAACAAAAAGTATGGCAAAATTGAACTTGCTTCAAATATGAGCAAATTTATAAACACCAGCAAACATGTGCAAGAATGAATTTTGTCGAATTTAAAAATTTTTTAAAAACTTGTCTTTTTAAAAGAGAATTTAGTTTGAAAAATTTTCATATTGTATTATACTAGACTGTGAAGATTTGCAAAAAAACAAATTTTTAATTTAAAAAGAAAATCATCCGTTTGAGGAGTTAATATGAAATTTCAAATAATAGTGGATAGTTGCTCAGAACTTAAAAGCGACTATCTTAAAAATGAAAAAATAGGTTTTTCTGTTGTGCCATTATTGATAAATGTTGGCGACAAAGAATTTGTGGATGACGACAATCTTGACTGCAAAGCAATGCTTGAAGAGATGAAAAAATCAAAAAAGTCTTCAAGTGCCTGCCCTGCTCCACAAAGTTTTTTGGAGCTTTTTGACAAGGCTGATTACACTTTTGTTGTGACCATCACTTCAAAACTTTCAGGCTGCTATAACTCAGCAATAGTTGCAAAGCAGTCTTATTCAAAGCCTGAAAACATTTGCGTGATCGACTCAAAAGCCGTTTCAGGAACAGAAATTTTGATTGTTGATGAGCTTGTCAGACTTATCAATCAAGGTCTTTCTTTTGATGAAATTCAAACTGCAATCACCAAGTATCGTGATGAACGAGACCTATATTTTATCTTGCAAAGATTTGACAATCTTGTAAACAACGGTCGCATGAGCCGAATTGCAGGTCTTATTGCAAGCACTTTGGTCATCAGAACAATATGTGTGGCAGACAATGGAGAGATCAAAATTGCTAAAAAGACGATAGGAATCAAAAACGCAATCGCAAAAATGGTTCAAATGATCAGTGAAAAAACCAAAGACATAGAAAACAAACCAATCATAATCTCGCACTGCTATGCCAATGAAGAAGTTGCAATGATCAAGGCTGAACTTGAAAAGAAATGCCATTTTAAAGAAGTAAGAGTGGTCACAACAAAGGGATTATGCTCATATTATGCACTTGAAAAAGGTGTCATCGTTTGCGTTTAAAGCGTGGCTCACAAACAAAAAAGCTGATTAATTCAGCTTTTTTGTTTTCACAATCAATCTTTCTTTTTTTGCTTTAGAAGCACATATTTGCTTGCATTTGTGCCAGCAATGGCTCCATCACCAACAGCAGTTGCAATCTGTCTTATGCTGCCATCACGAACATCACCACACACAAACACGCCTGCAAGAGATGTTTCCATTTTGTCGTTTGATTTGACATAGCCGCCATCAGTGAGCTCAACAAAATCTTTTAATATGTCAGTTTCTGGAGTTCTGCCAATGGCGACAAACACACCATCAACTGCGATGGTCTTTCTTTTTCCGTCCTGCTCATATTCCAGTTTCTCAAGTTTTTCTTCGCCCAAGATGCGAGTTGAAATGGCAGCCTTCAAAACTTTAACATTTTTCTTGTCATCAAGTTCATCTTCTGCATAATTATGCAATTTAAGTTTGGCTTTTGTAAGCACATAAACCTTCTTGCAAATGCTTGCAAGATAAACTGCATCCGAGAAAGCAGAATCACCAGAGCCAACAACCGCCACAGTTTTTCCTTTGAAAAAATTGCCATCGCAAAGTGCACAATAGCTCACACCATAACCTTTAAATTTCATTTCGCCATCAATGCCAAGCTCTCTTGAGTGGCAGCCCCCGGCGAGTATAACTGAAATCGCTTGATAAGAAGATGTGTTTGTTTTTACGACAAAACCACTCCTAGATTTTGCCACAGAGGCAACTTCATCCATCACAAATTCAACACCAAGTGATTTTGCGTGTTCTTCAAAATTTTGTGCAAGCATAGAGCCAGCAATCTTTTTGAAGCCAGCATAATTTTCAATCTCCCCTATCAAATTGAGTTGTCCGCCAGGAGCATATTTTTCAATGATAAGCACCTTTCGCCCTGCTCTTGCAGCATAAATGCCTGCCGAAATCCCAGCAGGTCCGCCACCAATTATGATGATGTCATATTTTAAATATGTTTGAGTTTTCATGTTACTATTATATCATAAACGCAATATTTTTAACAATCAAATTGCTTAAAATAAAATTATGTAAACAAAAAAATCAAAATTAATAGATATAATTTTTTAAACAATCCGCTTGTTGATGTTTTTAGTTTTGAAAATGAAGACGTAAGGTTGCACTTTTATCATGTATAGTTTGCAGCAAAAAAGAATCTGACAAACAAAAAAGCAGGTAGAAAACCTGCTCTTTTTTATCTCTTTGAGAATTGAGATGCTTTTCTTGCCTTTTTGAGACCATATTTTTTTCTTTCTTTCATTCTTGGATCTCTTGTCAAAAGTCCTGCTTCTTTAAGCTCTTTTTTGAAATTTTCATTTGCTTTTACCAAAGCTCTTGCAAGACCGTGGCAGATTGCACCAGCTTGACCAGAAACACCACCACCAACAACGCGAACAATAATGTCATATTTATCGCCTGTGCCAGTGATTTCAAATGGTTGTCTAGCAACTAAAAGCAAGGTGTCTCTTTGAAGATACTCACCCATTTCTCTTCCATTGACAGTGCATTTTCCTGTTCCTGGAAAGAGTCTTACTCTTGCGATAGATTTTTTTCTTCTTCCTGTAGCAATGATTTGATTGCTTTTAACTTTCTTTTCTGCCATTAGTTTCTAGCTCCTTTTAACTCAACCATTTCTGGTTTTTGTGCTTGATGATTATGTTCTCCGTCTTTATAAACATAAAGTCTTGTGATTTGCTTTCTGCCAAGAGAAGTTTTTGGAAGCATTCCTTTAACTGCTTTTTCAACTGCTTTTGGGCTGTTTTTTGCCATCAAAGTGCCATAATCAATTTCTTTAAGGCCGCCAACATAGCCAGTGTGCCATCTGAGTTTTTTATCCACAGTTTTTTTGCCAGTGAGCACGATTTTGTCAGAATTTAAAACAATAACAAAATCGCCATTATCAACATGTGGAGTATAAGAAGGCTTATTTTTTCCTGTTAAGATGTCTGCAACTTGTGAAGCCACTCTGCCAAGCGGAATATTTGTTGCATCAACAACGAACCATTTTCTTTCAACATCCGTTGGTTTAAGCATAAAAGTTTTCATTTGATTTCCTCCGAAAATTTAGTCTTTTCATACAGGCTCTTTTAGGCTGTGGGGCTAATACAGACAAAAAACGCCTTATTTGGTTAAGACGATTTTATTTTATATATTTTTATATGTCTTGTCAAGCGTTTTTTGCAGAAATTTCAAAATATTTGGCACAATTTTATTTTTGAGCAACGAAGTAGCTGTAAAGCCCATGTTCATTGAGAAGTGCTTGTTTGTAATAGTCAAACTTATTGTTCAAAAATTCTTCAAGCTTTGGAGCCAAAAGTTGTTTGATTTGTTGAACGTCCATGCCATAAGTTGAAGCTGTTTTTTCAATCACTGCTTCACGAAAAATTTGATTGTCAGCCTTCAGTGCAGATTTTGTGTCACTGTAAGCAATTCCGCTGTTGCCCTGCAAAGGAGCTGCTATAAATTCATTGATCATCTCCGTCAGTTTGACTTTGTCTGCAGGCTTATCTTTTTCTGGCACAGCAAAGTATTCTGCATACTTCGGCAAAGCTTTGACAGCCTCAAACAAATCCCCTTTTAAAGCTTGTTCATTTTGATTGTCATTTAGTATGGTCAAAAGAGAATACTGCATAAACAAACCATCTTCATCAGAAAGTGGAGTGTTTTCTTGATACTCTTCAAGAGAATAATCTTCTTTAAATTTTTTTACAAAATCTTCAACTATCGTTCCGCTCATAATTTCTCCTTAGGAAAGTGATTTTATTATACAACATTTTTTTGCATAAACCAAATATTTTCTGCATATTTATACATAAAATTTGAAAAAATTCCTTTTTTTGCAAAAAAATAATTGACAGTGTTTATTAAATATATTATACTATAGTCAGCAGTGGTCAAAAACCAATGCTTTAAATTTGAACTTACACATCTGTTAAGGATGTTTTTATACTTTAAAAAGAAAATCTCAAACAAGATTTTCGAGAGTGGTGGTAATGATAGAGAAAGACAACAACAACCAAGTTGTGCCACAACCAAGCGATCAAGTTGTTGACATGACAAAAGTTGATTATTTGATATTCAATAAAAACTTTTTGAAAAACAAATTGCATAACATTGTTGAAGCAAACAAGCGTGCTCCAATACTTTTTCTTTCAACAAAAGTTGTTGACACGACAAAAGTTGATTATTTGATATTTAATAAAAACTTTTTGAAAAACAAAGTGTATAATATCGTTGAAGCAAACAGGCGTGTCCCAACGCTTTTACTTACAACAGAGCAGGACTATAAAACAAAAAAGAAAGCCAAAGCAAAAGAAAGAAAACTTGCAAAACAATCCGCCAAGAAAAAACGATCTTTCAAGCGAAGGCTGCTAAACAAATGTATCTTTGCTTTATGTGCAATCATCACAGGTGTCGGTCTTGGCTCTTGGTATTACACAAATGTGCTATCTTCAAGTTTGGACTGGAACACCTATTTGCAGCAGCTTAGCGAATATGAAAGCAGGCAAGATGAAACTCTTGGCTCTGCTTTCGACAAAATTTTAGGAGACAACTACTCTCAGCAAGATATGGAAAACTTTGAAACTATTGCTAGCGAAAAAGGAATAACTCCTCAAGATTTGTCTTTAGCGGAAAATTATCAGCTTGCAAACTATAACTTTGAAAATGCCAGTCAATATATCATCCAGGGCACAGGTCAGATCAGAACTATTGCAACTCAAAGCATTTACAGCGAAAAGAAATATGATGGCAACACCTATCAATCAATCAGCATAAGCAATGGGTTGATGAAGATTGCTGAAATTGCTCAAATGAACAAAAACCAGACTTCCGTCACCACAATAAAAGGTCAAATAACTTCAAACCAATCAGCCGATTGGAATGGAGAGCGAAACACCTACCTTCCGACAAATTACAAAAATTTGACAGGCGGACTGCCAAACACCAGCCAAAACTTCATCATTGCAGAGCAAACCGTTTCAAACAGTTTGGATGGCGAAATTGAAATCATCGAAAATGAAGACGGCAGCAAATACTATCAATTCACCATGGTGCTTGACCCAATATATAGCGTTTTGAACTATATAAATCAGATAAAATATACCAGCAACCTATCCTCTTATCCAGAGTTTAGCTCTATCACACAAGTCGTAACCATAGATGAAAATTGGAATTTTGTTTCAATTTGTTCCACAGAAATTTACTCAATCGTTGCCTTTGGAATGAAAAATTCATGCACTGGCACACTTGACAACTATTTTTACTTTGACCAAGACGTTTTAATCGAAGTTTTATAAGGAGCAGAAAATGAAAAGAATATTGAGATACATATCTTACACACTCATGTATTTGGTGATATCCATAGCTTCAGCTTATGGTGTGATTTTGATTTCTTGGAATGGCAATTCAAGCACTTCACCTTCTGAAAGCGTTGCCCAAATGCCACAGCAAATTTCAAACATCGTAATGAACATTATGCAAAATTCTGCTTTAGATTTTGATTTGCAAGCAACAATTTCAACTGTAAACGAGCAAGAAGAAAGCTTGTCTTCACAAATTGTTGTAAGCGCAGATGCTCAATTAGATTTTTCAAAAGGTCTTGAAAATCTCGCTCTTGCAAGTGATATCAAAATCTCATCTAATGATCAAAATCTCTCTTTAGGGCTGACCTATCTTGGCCAAAACCTTTACATTGACGCATTCAACAACAAATTCTATATAAATACTAACAATTTTGTAAACTCTCTTTCACAATTATTGCAGAACTTCGGCTTAGAACTGCCGGCTTTAGACTTTGATTTAGGCTCACTAGATCTCAATCAGCTTTTACCATTACTCTCAAATTTAAAAGAAACTGTTTTGGATGAAAGCAGAATTATTGAAATAGAGTTGCCAGAGATTGGAGCAATTTCGATCGAAACAGACCTTAACTATAATCTGAAATCTGTGAAAATACCAACTATTTCAGTTGAAAATTATCAAATTGACATCCAAGGCACTTTTGTTCAAACAGAAAATGCCACAATAACAATCAACCCAGAAGGCTATAAAGACTTGACTGCCATGCTAGACTTGGCCAACAAATTTTTAAATTACAACAACAAAAATGATGTTATTGCCTTGGACGGAGCCTTTTCTGTAACAAACCCAGACTTATCTTTGAAAGAGCAAAGTCTTTCACTTTACATCGACAAAAATCAGAAGGCAGTTTCAGTAAATGCCGCAGACTTTTTGAATTTGACACTAAAAAACAATAAAATTTATTTCAATATTTTCAATATTTACTTGCAATTTGATCTTACAAGTTTGCCAGATTTGCTTGAGATGCTTCAAAACAACTTCAACATAGAATTGCCATCATTTGTAACCGACATTTTGAGCATGAATTTTGAAAACCTAGAGGATATACTGGGTAACTTGCCAAGCTTTAACCTTTCCGATTTGGACTTGTCAATTGTTGAGCAACTTTATAAAGAGAACGACAGCTTTTATTTAACACTCAAAAATATTGGCGAATTTGTTGTTGAATCAAACGATGAAATGTTAAGTGCAATATCTTTCACAAGTGATTTTGCGACTGCAGATTTGGGCTTTAAAGAAAACGCAGTAATGCCTGAATTTGATGAAGAAAAATATCAGTATTCAGAGTTATCACAGCTGATACCATATATTCAAAGTTTTTCAAACTTGTTTTCTTCTAACGCTGTTGAAGGATCTTTCAGTTTAATTGTGGGCACAGCATCATTGCAAGGCCAAATCAAAATCATCAACACCCCAGCTCCAGAAATTTATATCAGCTTAAATGAAGGGCTAATCAAAGTTGCACTATATGACAGCAAAATTTTCGTGCAACTTGACACTGCCAAATTCTTGCTTGACACTTCTGATGGAAGTGCACAAAAAGTTATTGAAGGTTTGCAATTCTTCTTATCAGAATACTTTGGCATAAATTTATCTTTAAACAATTTGCTATACTTGTTGCTCTCTCAACTGCATGCCGATGTAAATGAAAGTTTGATAACAGACATCACAGCAAAAAGCAACTCATTGGACGTTGAACTGGCTGATAAATATCTGATGAAATTGAGTGAAACTGAAAATGGAATCAATCTTTTTATGACTGATTTTGTCGATGCAAAACTTTCTGCAAAAGTTGAGCTTCACTCTTCGCAAGACAGCTCCGCTTTGTTTGAAATTGACACAACCGGCGCTGACAATGGATTTATTATCAGTCTTGGTATTGCCGTTTTTGCAATTGTTTTAGAGACAAACAACAAACCTGTTTTAGAGCAAAACATGGAACTCTTTGCTCTTAATGCTCAACTATATTTTGAATTTAATGCTGACAAATCAATCAAAGTTGCCAGAATTGCCTTTACTCAAGGCGACCTGTCAATTGTGATTGAAAAAAATGAAAGCCAAAAATTTATTTCTTTTATGGGGCTTGAGATTTCTTCAGATCAAACCACGCCACTCAAAGAAAAAGGTGAAGAAATTTTCAATCAACTTCCTTTGTAAAAATCAACAAATTTAAAATGCTGCGTAGTGATGCGGCATTTTTTATTTTAGTAAGGAATATATCCGATAGGTTTTATTCTCTGAGCGGCAAACTCAATAAAAAAAATATTTTGCAAATTATCTTTTTTATATCTTACTTTTACTTGCCCATCCAATTCTAAAAAATTGACGATTATTGGTTCAAGCTCTTTCTCTAAAATTTGACAAATTCTTTGCGGGTCAAACATTTTGTCGCCTTCTAAAATGCAAGAAAGTCGATTTGAAATTCTATAATCCATAATCACACCCTCTTTTTCAAATTTCTTTTAAAATAGCCAAAAAGCCCACGATATTTGTAAGTGCAATCAAAAATCTTTTTCGAGCCATTATGTATATTCTCGCTGAGCAATGTAAAAGCTCTTGCACTTTCCACAGAAGCACATTGTCCGCCAAGCGAACAACTTGAACCGATTGCATCGTCTTCTGGAATAATACCCAAAAGAGGGATGCCCAGAGCTTTGACAATGCTGTCAATATCCATAAGTTCTCCATTCAAAAGCATATCTCCCCGCATACGATTTATGACAAGCCCTTTGCTTGCAATGTTGTAATCATTAAGCAGTGCTATCACCTTGTCGGCATCTCGAATTGAAGAAAGATGTGGCGTAACAACAATGATGGCTTCATTGGCTGGAAAAACAGCACGATGAAACCCTGCTTCAACTCCTGCTGGACAGTCAATCAAAATGTAATCAAAATTGCTGTCAAGTTGATCTACCACATTTTTAATGTGCTCTCCAAGAATTTTAACTTTATTGTAAGCATGAATTGAAGGCATGATATAAAGCGAAGAAATTTTTTTGTCTTGAACCAGTGCCTGTCTTGCCCTGCATTTGCCCATAATCACATCTGTTATGTCGAAAACAACTTGACTTTCAACCCCCATAACAACATCAAGATTATTGAGTCCAATGTCAACATCCAAAAGCACCACGCGAAAGCCGAGTTTTGCAAGGTTTTTGCCAAGATTTGCACAAACTGTCGTTTTGCCAACCCCACCCTTTCCACTTGTAAGAACTATTTTTCTTGCCATATTTTTGCTCCTGCAAGTATTGTATATCAACACGTCAGCTAGGGCAAACGAGATAATTTGATTTTTTGCAGACATTTTGTCAAATTTTGCATAAAAAAACATGCAATTTTTGCATGCTTAATTTAAAAATTTTCAATTATTTTATTTAAAAGCTCCGAGTCGTCGAGCAACTTTCCCGCACCCAAAATTGAAATGTTTTCTGCATCAGCAAGAATTTTAAAAGGATAGCGAAATTCTCGTTTAAGATAGTGGTCAAGACCTGTAATATTGCTCATTCCGCCACAAAACAGCACCCCATTATTGATGATGTCTGTTGAAATTTCAGGTGCTAGCGATGTGATGGTAACATCCGCTGATCTGATTATTTCGTCATAAAATGGCTCTAAAATCGGCAGCAAGTCGTTTGAAGTGATTATGTAAGATTTTGGCATTTTGCTTTCAACATCGATGCCTGTTACTTCCATATTCAAAGTATCATTTGAATAAAGAGAGCCAATTTCGACCTTCAAATTTTCACTTACTCCAACTCCTAGCACAATGCCGTGATTGTATGCGATGGCATTGGTGATTGCAACATCAACTGCCTTGCCACCAAGCCCAAGCGTTGCTCCTTTGATAATGCTGTTCATGTTGATAACTGCGATATCTGTGTTGGCTCCGCCTATGTTTATCACCATGTTTGTTTTTGTTGAACTGATGTTTTTGCCTGCACCAACACATGAGCAAATCACTGTTGGCACCAAAGCGACTTCTCCAAAACCAACGGCATTGAGCAAATTTCGCAAATTAGTTTTTTCCTTCTCGTTTATCGCACAATTTACCAAAGCGATAATGTTTTCTTTTTTGCGTTTTATTTCAATTTTGTCAAAGAAATAGTTGATAAGCTCTTTCAAATATTCATAATTGCTCACTTGACCATTGATGATTGGGCTGAAAATTTCAACATTTTCGCCAGTTTTGCCCATAAGTTTTTTGGCTTCTGTTCCAAGACCTACAATTTCGTAACCACTGGCATTTGCTTTTGCCGCAACCAAGGTTGGCTCACACAAAACAATGCCAAAATCTTTGACATAAATTTTTGTGTAAGCACCGCCGATTTCAATAGCAAACCTATATTTTTTCATAACAACTCCGCTTAAATGATTTGCAAACTTTTCTTGAACACTTTTTTGTAAGTTGAAGCAACTTTCATGCCTTCCATAATTTCAAATTCAGCATTGCCTTCTGTGATTGTTTTAACAATGATTGAATCGCCAAGAATATCACAAACAATATCTGTGATAAGCGGCTTGCGTGAAGCATTCAGCGCTCTTGCAAGGCTTAAAATCACACCAAGCTTTCGCACTGCATCCAAATCTTCATCAGTCAAAATATCTTTATATTTAAGCCATTCGCTCAGCGACAGATTGTCAAGATCTTGACAAAGACAGATAAAGCTTGCGATAAGAAGTTCTTTGTGTGAAGCTCCGCATATGCCCGAATTCAAAATAACATCAAAGCCGTTGCGCTCAATATGATCATAATTTATCACTTTGCCACAGTCATACATGAAAGAGGCGATTCGCAAAGGTTTAACATAAAATCTTGGCAGTTTGTGCATAACTTTCAGTTGCTTAAACAAAATCATAGCCATTTGATAAACATATTCATTTATGGAGTTTTCATTTTTATTAAATTCGTAAAAATTGTCCAAAGAGTTTGACAATAAGTCGCTAAATTGTGCCTGTGATGGAACTGTGGTATTTTGAATAACAAGACCATGACGCAAACTTGCAGTTGAAATTGCAATAGAGCTTGCACCGCTTGTATCATACAAAGCTTTTATAAAAGCAACTGCACCAGCAACCTTTTCAGCTTCAATAAAGTTGATTCCTTTTATCTTGCCGATCTTTTCAAGGTCAATGCCACTGATGAATTGATAAGTTTTTTCCATGATGTCTTTTGAAACTTCATAATTGTTGTCTAAGTCAAGCGAATATCTTGCAATTTTTTTTGCAATTTTGCCAAAAGCAAGAAAAGCATTTCCGCAGCCAACGATATTGCTTTCGCTGTCGATTTCCTTCAAAAGATCAATGCCCGAAAATTGTTTTTTGACAAAATCTTCAATCTCTGCCATAGCTCGATCATTGCCCTGCTCATCTTTCACAACATTATCAATCCCAAAAGGCAAAATCTGACTTGACAGCATCGTTCTTCTGTTGTATTTCACAATTCCAGTGAAATCACAACCAACATAGAAGAAAAACCCTTTTGAATTGTCGATTGAATTGATCACAGAATTATAGATGACTTTTAAAAAGTCTTCATCAGACAAAATTTGCATAGTCATTGCCGTGTTGTTGTAAACTTCATCAATAAAACCGCGATAATTTCTTGCACGCAACAAAATTTTGGAAGCCACTGCAACGATTTTGGTTGCTTTATAGCTTTCAATAAGTTTTCGATAAATTTTGATAACATTTAAAAGATCAGTTCTTGTTTTTGGTCTGATCAGCTCTTCCGTCAAAATTTCTTTACCCAAATTGAATGGCTGATTTTTGTCAAGAATCATCTGGAATCGTCCGTTGCTTACTTTATAGATTGCCACTCTCAACATACTTTCATTTAATTCTAAAATAGCTAATTTTTCCACACTTTCCTCGCTTAATCAAGTTTTATAGCATCAACAGGGCAGCTGGCTTGGCAGGCACCACAATGAATACATTTTTTCGGGTCAATTTCAGCCTTGCCATCTTTGCCAAAACTGATTGCTCCCACAGGACAAATTGCCACGCAAGTGCCACATCCGATACATTTTTGCTTGTTGACCATATAGCCCTCCGTTGCTTGTATTTTAGCATATTTAGTCAAGAATGTAAACTATTTTTAAGGTAAAAGTTCTCTTTATTTCCTTTTGTTTTGCGTGAAAATCTTGAAGATTTGATTAAAAGCAAGAATGATCAAAAAAATACCAAAACAAACACGCAAAATTGTTGCTGGAAGGATGTTTGCAGCAAAAGCCCCCAACACAGAAAAAAGCACACCACTAAAAATGATGTATAAAATTCCGTTTGGTTTGATAAAGCCATTTTTGTAATGAATTATCAGTGAAAACAGAGCCATCAATAAAAATGCAATAAGATTTATGCCTTGGCTCATCTTTTGGTCTAAATCAACAAAAATTGTCAATAATGGAATCAGAATGGTGCCGCCACCCATTCCCAAGCCACCCAAAACACCTGACAAAAAGCCAAAAAGCACATATATCAAAATTGTCATATTATCATCCTTATTCCACCAGCAAGCATAATTAGGGCAAAAATAAATCGTATAGCTTTTGGCGGCATAAATTTTAAAACATATGCACCAACTATTCCGCCAGCGACCGCGCCTAGAGCGACCGTCAAAAGCGGAAGCGATGAGATTGAATTGTTGAAAACATAAATACAAGCCGAAACAAAACTTAAAGGAAAAATAACAGAAATTGCAGTAGCGTGCGACTCTTTGCTTGAAAGATTTAAAACTTTTTCAAGAATTGGAACGCAAACCATTCCTCCACCACCGCCAAAAAAGCCATTCAAAAGTCCAATAAAAGCTCCACTGCAAATCAAAATACAAATTTGCTTTTTTGCAAGAATTTTATTTTTGCTCTTTTCAAAAACCATGCCACACTCTCTTTCTTTCAATTTCATAGCTTTATTATAAATATTTTTGCAAAAATTATTTGATTTGTGGCAATAAATATATTATAATACTCTAGTAACTTTACATGTAAATTTAAACTTACAAAAAAGGTGTGATTATGACAAGAAAAAAGACTAAAAAATCCAAACTGACTCTGGCTCTTGCAGCTGCAGCAATGATCCCTCTTTCCATGACTTTTGGACTGGGATCTTTTAGGCTAGCCAAAGCTGAAGATGAAACATCAAGCACATATATTTCTTCTTACCGCGTTGACATTTCTGACGACATCACCAACCCATCTTTTGAAGATGGTTCAACGCCTTATGATGACGATGACGATGGAGCTGTTGGAAATTGGGAAGCAATCAACCCTGAAAGCAATGCAAATGGCATGATTATTGATGTTGGCAGCGGCTCATCAAGTGAAGGAGATGGGCAAAACTCAACTTTCTCTCGTTATCAAGAAGATTATTATTGCCTTGACAGAAATCCACTTGCTGAGCTTGGTGATGACAGCAGAATTTTGATGATAAATTCTAAGACTCCAGATTCAACAACAAACAACAATCTTGCAAACAAAGGTTTTCGATCTTCAGAAATCACGTTGAGCCCAAATTCTTTCTACAGCTTTTCTTTTGCAGTAAAAACTGCCTTAAATAGCGACAGCTCTGTGTTTGCTTCTGCTTATTTGACTGGCGTGGTTGACGAAGATGGCTCTCCACTTAAAATTGGATATGAACATTTAAACAACACGCAATGGCACTCTTATGAAATCTATGTTGCAACTGGAAGTGAAGAGCAAACTGTCACCCTAGACTTCTATCTTGGAACAAATTCAGGAGAATACAGCTCGGGAGTTGTTTTCTTTGACGAGGTTTCGCTCACTCAGTATTCAGCAAATGCCTTTATCAGCTCGGCTATTATTGCTGGTTATTCAAGTGATAATTTCAGCGATTTAACAAGCTCTGAAACAAAATTTTTGGTTACAACACTGCTTGATGCTGACGATAACATTGTTGATGAAAGTTTCAACTTTGATTTTGAAAATGAAATAACTTCTTCAAACACCATTTCACCTGCTTGGAATGTGAAAGAGTCTCAAAGCGGCCATGCACGTGTGATGAGATTGCAAGACCCAACAACAAACTTTAAAACACAAACTGGCTATGACTATATTGGAATGGATCTTTCTTATGATATTTTAAATAGCAAACAAAACTCTCAAGCTTTGGTTTTGTTCACAGACAAAAATGCAAATTCTGGTTATGTGAGCGTTCAATCAAAAGTTATTGACATCAATCCTCACCAAATTTATAAAATTTCAGCTTCTGTCAAAGTTGCTTCAATTGAAAGCGGAAGCTTCACTTTAGGCATTGACGAAGTTGGCAAAACTGATGATGGCACTCAAGGCATATATTCTTACTACCCTAGCCTTGAAAAAAGCGGTTACAGTTTGCAAAGCGGTCAAACTTCTGGCATAACAAGCAACACGACAAACAATTTCACAAACAATTATCAAACTGTTGAGCTTTACGTCAAGGGCCATTCACTTTATAAATCTTCTTTCAATGTTGTGCTTTCATTAGGAAGTTCAAGCACTGCAGCCAAAGGATGTGTTGTTGTTGACAACATCAAGATTTCAACTGCAAGTTATGAAGAATACAACAACGCTACAAATAAGTATGAACTTTCTTCTTTCACCACTGAAAACGAAAACAATTCCTATTTCAATTCAACCCAAGCGGCACAAACAGGTTATCCTGTGGCAGCAACAAACTATACCAGTGAAATCGAAGATGAAAAATATAACACTGCAGGCGTAATCTACCTTTACAATCAAACAATGTTTGCGCAAATGTATTCTGAATATGATTGGGCAACTTTCTTCCCAGGAAATCCTTCATCTTCAGCCCAAACAAACAATGTTTATATGATGCACAACAGCTCATACTCATACCAATCTTTGACTTCTCCAACACTGACACTTGATGCAAATTCTTATCAAAAAATTTCATTTGACTTTTACACACAATCAAAAACAGCTTCCAACTTGGCAAGCATTTCAGTGGAAATCGTTGATGAAAATGGCATAGTTTTGTTTGAGCAAGACGGAATTGAAAGCGCTGACCATTGGAGCAAATTTGAAGTTGTCTTCCATACAGCAGAAACTGTAAGCAGCACTGTTACAGTCAAGATTTCGTTTGGAACGCAAGATGATGAGAAAGTTGGCACTGTATATATCGACAACGTGCTTTTAAGCGCAAGCTCAAGCTCAGAATATCAAGCAGTTCCAAACAAGAACGACGTTTCTGACTATTTCCTTTCTTTTGAAAGCGATAAGCTGACTGGAGATGCCAACACTTCATCAACCACAACAGCATACGAATTTTCCGTTGACGAAGCTCTCGACGGTGGTAATCTTGCTGACAGTCAATATGCAGTTGGAGCCATGGTAAATGGACAAAACAATGTTTACGCAGTAGAAAATGACAAAAACCTTTTGGTGATCACAACAAGAAGACCAAGCACCGCAACTTTGCGTTCAGTCTTTCCTATCACCCTTTCAAGCTCAACTTATTATAAACTGACCTTTGACCTTCAAACTTTGCTGCCAGACAAAGATGAACTTGAAGATGAGCATGATTATGGCGTTTCAATCAGCATTGATGGCTTTGAAGTGATCAGTAATTTGACTTCAGACACACTTGAGACTTTCACAGTTTATCTGAACAGCTCATCAGCTGCAACAGCGGAAATTGTATTCTCATTGACATCTGACAGTATGCAAACTCTTGGCACTGCAATTCTTACAAACATTGATATTACAGAGTCTTCACAGATAGAATTTAACAGTGCAACAATAGCTCCTGACTACCAAGAAAAAGTCTTCCAAAGCAACTATATTTCCTCTGACAGTAATGAGGATGCAGGTGAAGAAGAAACTCCAGATGCTGATGATACGACAGAGCCAACAAATTCAGCTGATCCGTGGCTTTTGATTGGTTCAATCATCATGACTCTTGCAATCATTGTGGCACTTGTTGCTGTGCTTCTTAAGAAAATCAAAATCAAAAGAAAACCAATACTTGAAAAATCAGGCTATGACAGAAAGCTTTCTATTGATTTAGAGCTTGTTGCAAACGAAGCAAAACGCCGCAGAGATCAACAACTGAGCGAACTGTTTGAAAACAAAAAATCATTGCAAAATGAAAAAACAACGCTTGAAGAACAACATAAATTCTTTGTTCAAGAAGCAAGAGTGGCAAACAAAGGCAAAATCACAAAAGAAATTGAAAAAGAATTTAAGTCTTATGCAGCATCTATAAACAAGATTGAAGAAAAACTTGCAATCATAGATGAACAAATTGCTGCAGTTTCTTCCCCTGATCATTTGATTGAAATTGAAAAAGATGTGATGCAGGAAGAAGAATATCGTTTAAAGCAAGAGCGTAAAGCAAATATCGAAAAGCAAAAAGAACAAAAAAAAGCTGATCAAGATGATAAATAATAAAAAAGACTTCAAATTTGAAGTCTTTTTTTTGTTTTAAATTTTATAATTACTCATCGTCGTCATCAAGGTCATCATCATCAAAATCTTCATCAAAGTCATCGTCATCATCAAGGTCATCGTCATCGTCTGAGTCGTCATCATCATCAAAATCTTCATCAAATGAAATATCATCATCATCAAAATTTATGTCTGGCGAAATGTCATCATCGTCAAGCAGTGATGATTTTGTAATGTCAGTAACAGAAGCCATCTCACCTGTTTCGTCTTCTGCAGACATAATGTCTTCTTCATCATCACGAACCATATAGTCTTCCCAGTCAGTTGAAATTTCGCCATCTTCGCTTTGATGTTCTTTCAAGCAGCTTGCACACATAATTTCGTCTGGTTGAATATAGTTTGTTTTGCATATTGGGCAAAGCTCTAGATCAACATCATCGATATAATCTCTTTTTGCTTCCATCTCTGCCTTGCAAACAGGACAAAATTTGTCCTTTTTTTGAATGTAATTAAGTTCACATCGAGGGCATCTGATATATACAGGTTTTTTCATGATTTTCTCCTTTCTTATTCTCCAACATTATACTAATATAATCATAAAAAGTCTATTAAATTTGCAAAGTTTTTCAACTTTTCAGCAACTTTTTTTCTCGCTTTTCAAGATCGTCTTCTGCTTGACTTTTTCGCAGATATAATGGAGCAAGATTTTCAGCAGCCAGCGGCTTTTGAGCTGCTTTTTTGATTTGAGCAAGCTCAAGAAGTTCTTCTGCCGAAAGTTTCACTTTGTTCATTGCAAGATCTTCGTCCTCAAGTCCAACATATAGCTCTTGCCCAAGTTCATGGGTTTTCAGCAGTTTTTCCTGCCCTATTTGTTTGCCTTCTTTTGAAAAGCGACAGGCAAAAACTTGTCCGCTTAAGGCATTTATCAAACAGACGAAATCTTTTTGAGGCTTAAAATGCTTGATATATGTATATGCCATAAATTCAAAAGAAGTTATTGGATAAACGTCTTTATTTTGCCCAGCACACAGACCTTTTATAAGTGCCAAAGCAATTCGAAGCCCAGTAAAAGAGCCTGGGCCGATGACAACAGCAAAACTGTCATTGTCAACAAGCGATAATATATTTTTTGTTAAAAGACCGTCAATAGCTGGCAAAAGCTTTTCACTATGACCGCAATTTGCATCAATTTGGCAAAAATCTTTTTTACCATTGATATCAATCGCCACAAGAGCCGTTTTAAACGCAGAACAAATTGCAATCATTTCCCGCCCCCTAAAATTATTTCACGGCTGTTGTCGTCAATTTTTTTGATTTCCACATTGATATGCGGACAAGTGATCAATCCTTCAACTTGTTCAGGCCATTCAACAACAACTATGCCGTCAAGCGAATCAACATCAAAATATTCGTCAAAACCCATTTCAAGAGCTTCATCTTTGCCACCAAGCCTATACATATCAAAGTGATAAAGCGGCATTTTGCCATCATCATAAACATTTAAAAGAGTGAAAGTTGGACTGGTAACATTCATTTTTGAGCCAATCCCTTTGGCAAGACCTTTGACGAAATGAGTTTTTCCTGCCCCCAAATCGCCATGTAAAAGCAAAACAGCCCCTTTGCTCAAAAACGATGCAAGCTTTTGTGCAAACTCTATTGTCTGAGCCGCTGAATTTGTCTTTATCAACAATTTATTCATCATCATCTCCCATGTAAAATCGCCTTAAAATTTCAAGTTGTTTTTGCAATTTGTATATGTAAAAATTATAAATCAAAAGCAAAATCGAAGCAATGATCGCCCCTTCAAGCAAACCTATCAAAACATCTGTCAAATAGTGAACGCCTAGCACAATCCTTGAAAATCCTACCAGCAGAGCAACCAAAATTATTGCGATACAGCCAAGAGCTTTTGCACTTTTTTTGGATTTTGATTGAAACAAATACGCAATCAAAAACACTGCCATTGCACCAGCTGCACAACTGTGCCCAGAAGGCATACTGAAGCCGTCTTCACCCCCATAATTTATGATAAAATCATAGCTTTCAAAAGGTCGTGGTCGGCAGACAATATTTTTGATAGCAAAATTGATGACTATTGCAAGAATAAAAGCAATAACCATAAGCCCAGCCATAATTTTTTTCTTTCTGAAAATTATGATAAAACTTATAAGCAGTCCTAGCCAACTACCCAGCAGTGTTAAGACCTGAAAAACTGAAATCCAAGCATTTGAAAGCCCGGACTGCAAAAATTTGATAAATTCGACTTCAAAATCCATGCCTTTATTGTAACAAATTATAACAAAAAATACAACTTAAAATAAGATATTATTGATTTTAGCACATAAAAAATGAGCTTTAAAGCTCATCAATTTTTCTAGATATGGCTATTCCATCTTCAACATCCAAAACCTTGCTGTCAAAGCAGTTTGATTTTTCAAGAAGCAACAAATACTTTCGCATATTGTTCACCATGCTTCGACTTTTGTGCGGAATAGGCAAATTTGACTTTACAAGTCCATGCAAAAACACATCATCAGCAAAAACAACACCATCTTTATTTAAAATCTTGGCAAGCATTGGCAAATAGCGATAATACTGCCCTTTCGGTCCGTCCAAAAACACAAAATCAAATTTTTCATTGTTGTTTGCAAAACTTTTCAGCACATTCATGGCATCATCACAAATCAGTTTGACTCTGTCTTCAACGCCATACTTTTTGAAATTGTTTTTTGCTATTTCTGCTCGGTGTTGATCTTTTTCTATCGTTGTCAAAAAGGCCTTTGAACTTTTAAGAAGCAAAAGTCCTGAAAAGCCTATTGCAGTGCCTATTTCCAGAATTTTTTTTGGGTTTAAATTCTTTACTTGCTCACACAAAAGTTGCCTTGATAGCGGCCTTATGATCGGAATAAAATTTTCCTGTGCATATTTTTCGATTTCTTCAAACATATCTTAGTCCAAAGTTACAATCGCCAGTATCATTGGGCGACGTTTTGTTCGTTTGAAAATAAAGTTGGAAATATTTCGGCGAAGCGATTGTCTGATAACAGAAGGCTCAACCCCTCTCAAGTCGGCTTCTTTGAGTGATGCGATGATGCAAGCTTTTGCATCTTGAACAAAACTTTCCTGCTCGTCTGCATAAACAACGCCACGAGTGATGATAAACGGCTCTGAAGTTATTTCTCCTGCAACATTATTAATGTTGACACATACAACGCACAACCCTTCTTCAGAAAGCTGTTTACGTTCTCTCAAAACATTGCTGTCCATGTCTCCTATGCCAAAGCCGTCAACAAGACGCTGACCTGCCGTAACAAAACCAGATTGTTTCATTGAATTTGGTCCGAGTTCAATTTGCATACCAATGCTTGGAAGAATGATGTTTCGCTCTTCCTGACCAAGAGCCATTGCAAGCTCTTTATGAGTTTTCAGGTGCCTGTATTCACCATGGATTGGAATAAAATGTTTTGGTTTGACAAGGCTGTGAATAAGCTTGATTTCTTCTTGGCAAGCGTGTCCTGAAGCATGAACATCGGCAAGATCATCATAAATCACATCGGCACCAAGTTTGTAAAGAGCATTGATGACATTATACACATTTTTTTCGTTTCCAGGAATTGGTGAAGCTGAAAGAATAACAAGATCGTTTGGTTTGATTTTAAAAGTCTTAAATTCGCCAGCAGCCATACGAGTAAGCGCGCTCATTGGTTCGCCTTGACTGCCAGTGGTCATGATAAGAACTTCCTTGTCGTCCATCTTTTCAACTTTTGAAATGTCAACAAAATTTTCTCGGTTAAATGTGAGTTCTCCAAGCTTTAAAGCTGTTTCGCTGACATTGACCATACTGCGACCTGTGAAGGCAACCTTTCTTTTATATTTTTCTGCCAAATCTAAGATTTGTTGCATTCTGTGAATGTTTGATGCAAATGTTGCAACAATAATTCTTTGATCAGCATGTTCTTTTATGATTTCTTCAAGAGCTCTGCCAACTGCTCTTTCACTCATTGAATAACCTTTTCGGCAAACATTGGTGCTTTCACACAGAAGCAGACTTACGCCTTTTTTGCCGATTTCAGCAAATCTTGGCAAATCGGTCATTGCTCCGTCAATAGGCTCATAGTCGATCTTGAAATCGCCTGTGTGAATAACAGTGCCCACAGGAGTTGTTATGCTCATTGCAAGTGAGCCTGCAATTGAGTGACTGACTTTGATAAATTCCACCACAAAAGAACCTATTTTAAGCACATTTTTAGGTTTTACTGCGACTGCTTTCATTTTTATGTCTTTGTATTCTTTGAGTTTGTTTTCAACCAAAGCAAGAGTCAATCTTGAGCCATAAACTGGCACATTAAGATGCTTAAGCACAAAAGGCATTGCACCAATGTGATCTTCATGGCCATGAGTGAGCAAAATTGCTTTGACTTTTTCTTTGTTGGCAAGCAAGTAAGTGATATCTGGAATAACGACATCAATGCCTGGCAGATCATCATCTGGGAAAGTCATTCCAGCATCAACTATGACAATTTCATCATTGTATTCAAAAGCGGTCATGTTTTTTCCAATTTCTCCAACACCGCCCAAGAAAGTGATTTTAAGTTTGTTGTTGTTCAATTTTTTTCTCCTTTTAATTTAAATTGTCAAAGAAACTGTTCAAACGATTTTTGAACAATTTTTATGATAAAAATTTCATTAACTTTTGTTGATTATAAAATAAATTTGGCGTTTTCGATTTTGTCAACTTCTTCAAGTTTTTTTGGTGTCAAAATTGTGTCATAGTCAGCATAAAATCTCATGCCTTGGCTTGAGAAGAAGGCTGTCATTTCAAAAATGTCGCTAAATGGCAAAACTATAGGAAGAATGATGATGAGCGCGTAAAGACCAAGAATCAGTGAAAGAACAATGGCGAGCAAACAAATCACAAATGCTGTTGAAAACACTCTTGCCCCTCGACGCAACATGGCTCGATTGCCGATTGCATATGCTTTTGCCACATTGACATCAAAAACGACCATTGCTGGAGCCCATCCAGCATTAAAGGTTTGTTTGAATGCAAGCAGCAATGCTGGGATCAAAGCGATTGCAAGTGGAAGAATATAATCGAAAACTTCATTTTGAATTCTTGACAAACCATACAATGAAAGGAAAATCAAGGCATTAAAAGGAATGGCATAAAGAGTTTTGATGGCTGCAAATTGTGTTGATTTTCCAAGAGTTCTTAAAAATGTGCCCGTAAAAGATTGTTTTTGTGCTGAAGACATAAAGCCGTAAAGCATTTCGTCAACCACATATTTGCCTATGTTCATCAAAAATGGCAGAAGAAAGAAAACAATCAAACAGAAATAGATGCCAATGCCAACATTTTCAGCAAAAATGGTCGCAAAGAAACCTATTGCCGCATTGACAAGCCCGTGCAGAACACCTGAAACGCTGTAACCATAAAATGTGCCAGAAACAAACACCCCTGACAAGTTTGCTTCTTGCCAAGCTTGAGTGATGCTTTCAACAAAAAAGTTGTAAAAGATTGCCAAAAGGCCAAAGCAAAAAGCAAAACACAAGATGTGGTAAACAAGCAACTTCCACACCTTGTCAAAATTTGCAAGCAAAAGTTTTGTTGAATTTTTAAACATCATTTTTTTGCACCAATTCTTTCAGATATTATACAATAAACAGCCCATTTATGCAAATAAAAATGTGCAATAAAATCACTTTATTTCAAGAATTTTGTATTTTACTGTTCCTGTTGGAAGTTTTACAGAAATCACATCACCTTTCTTGTGCCCAATAAGCGCACTGCCCACAGGTGAATGATTGCTGATCACTCCTTTTGCAGGATTGCTTTCTGTCGTTCCCAAAATTTTATATTCAAGCTCTTCATCAAACTCTTCATCATAAAGCTTGACTGTTGAGCCCACAGAAATTTCATCACTTTTGACATCTTTTTTGCTTATGATATGGCATGACAGAAGAATATCTTCCATCTCTGCGATTTCAGCTTCAATTTGAGCTTGCATTTCTTTTGCTGCATCATATTCACTGTTTTCAGACAGATCGCCAAACTCTCTTGCTCTGACAATTTGCTCTGTAACTTGTTTTCTTTTTTCAGTTTTATAGTATTGAAGTTTTTCTTCAAGTTCTTTTTTCCCTTCTGGTGTTAAGTAGTGTTTTTCCATGTCCATCTCCTTTTAGTTTCAAAGCGTGTGAAGATTATTATACTCAAATCAAAAAAATAGTCAACTTATTTTAATTTTTATTTTTGAATTTTTTTATAACGCTTGCAGATAATATATGCAAAGGAGAAAAAAATGTTCACCATTCTTGCATTCATTTTATCTACAGTCGGTTCAATAAATTGGCTGATGATTGGACTGTTTCAATATGATTTTATCGCCGGAATTTTCGGTTTTCAAGCAAGCATATTATCGCGAGTTTTTTATATTCTATTCGGCTTTTCCTGTTTTGTGCTAGTCTTCAAACTTATCAAAGGCAAAGGTTTAATTGCGGTTTTTTCAAGACGAAACAAAAAAGATGTGCAAAAAAATATGGCAAAAATGCAAGAAAAACTGAATGTTGAAGCAAGTTCTGAACAAGTCAAGCCACAATCGCAAACTGAGCAGCAAGATTATAGCGAAAATCAGCGTTATTCTGACCAGCAAGATGATGAATATGAAGAAATAGAAGATCCTCAGCAAGATTTCAATCGGCACTATAGGAGATAAAAATGCTTAGACATCTTTCACTTTTTGCAATCTTTGTTGTGTTTTTAAGTTGTATGTTTTCAATTTTGTTTTTCAATCATTTATGATATTTTGCGCCGCTGTTTATCATAAAGCTGCGATAAATTTGCTCCAGCAGCATAATTCTTGCCATATTGTGCGGAAAAGTCGCCCTGCCAAAAGAAATTTGGTTGGGCATTTTTTGTTTGACTTGTTTGCTGACACCATAAGATGAGCCAATAACAAAACTAAGCTGACTGTTTTGCAAAGAAGAGCTTTCGATCTCTTTTGCAAGTTGCTCGCTTGAAAATTCTTTTCCTTCAATGGCAAGCAGATATGTTTTGCCTCGAACAGTCTTCAAAATCGATTGACCTTCAATTTCAAGAATTTTGTCAATTTGTCCAAGTTCGTTTTCTTCTTTAAGTTCAATTATATTTAGCGTGCAAAATCTGGACAATCTTTTTTTATATTCTTCTTGAGCATCTTTCCAAAACTTTTCTTTTAAATTTCCCACACAAACAAGATTTATCGTCAGCATCACAAAATCCCCCAAACAAATGTGAAAATAGTTACTCCCACAGTGATAATCAAAATGCCTGCATACAAGATCTTATGCAAAGCATTCATCTTTGTATTTGGCACAGAAAGCATATTTTGCTCTAAATTCGACATCAATCCCATCTTTTTGTTATGCTCTTTGTAGAGTTTGTCAAATTCTTCAAAAGAAATTGAGTCTGAAACAGTTTGAGCCTCACCCTCATTTGCGGTTGATTCAAGCTCTTTTATATAATTTTCTTTTTGCATCTGTTTTATAAGAGTTTGCTGCAGCTTTGCCATATTTTTGACTGTTGTTTCTCGAAACAAAAGTTTGACAAGAGCAAAAAGTAAAAATGAAAGAGAAACCATGAAAACGACTATCAACAAAAATCCTAAAAAAAAGTTGATTTGAAGTGCCGCGTTAAAACCGCCAATGATTTTTTCAAAACCAAGATTATTGAACGATGAATAAGAAGCAAACACAGAAAGAGCATTGTTCATAAAATGCACAATCATCGCTGGATAAATTGAATCACAGATGAGTGATAAATAGCCCACCAAAAGTCCGATTAGTGTGGCATAAAAAAACTGTTCAATATTCATGTGCATAAGCCCAAAAAGCAGTGCTGAAATGATAAGGGCTTTTTTCTCGCCAAAGCCAGACAATCCTTTTAAAAGAAGCCCTCGATGTGCCGTTTCTTCGCAAATGCCTGGCAGCACAGCAGTTATCAAAATATTGACAAGAAACAGCCAAAAAGGATAGGAATCTAAATAAGTTGTGGTTGAAGATGAGCTGTAACCAAACAAAGACAAAATAGCATTAAAAAAGGAAGCGATAAAAATGTTTAAAAAATAGACAATTATGCCAATGCCAATTGAAATGAGCACGGCTTTAAAACTGATTTTTTTATAACCAAAAAACTTGAATGTGTCTTTGACTTTATTTTTTTGAAATGCCGAAAACAACAGCACCGACATGGCAAAAAGGATAAATACTTGTATGACTATATTCAAAAAATAATCAAAGCTATCGTTTAAGCCATCAAAAACACCGAAAGCCGATAACATTCGAATGGTGGCAAAAACTACCACAATCAAAAAATAACAGATAAGCGAACTTGTTGAAACTTTGCTTTTTAAAGACATAAAACTCCTGAATACACTTTCATAGGTATAATATTTATTTCAAAGATATAAAATGACTATTTTAAACAAAAGCAGCCACAAGATTGAAAAGGAAGATCAAACCAGCAAGAGCGATTGACACCCAAAGAAACAGCGAAATCCTGCCTGGAGTGCGTTCAACTTTTGATTTGCTTTGATGTTTGAAAACAAACCTATCAAACAAAAACACAATCACAAATACCACAGCAGCCAAAATTATTGCAAGCAAAACGCTCCACCACTCAATCGGCAAAAGCATCGAAAAACCTGTCGTTGTTTGAAGATAAGAGATGAGAAGAACAAAGAAATTGTTTGCAAAATGCGCCAGTATGCTTGCAATGATCGAACCTGTGCGAAGATAAAGCCAGCCAAGAATCAGACCAAGCAAAAATGGATAAATAAATTGTTGAAGGCTGTTATGCATCAAAGCAAACATCACTGCTGAAAGCAATATACTGACAATGTCGTTGAATTTCGTGCGTAGTCCACTTAAAATCATTCCCCTAAAGATGATTTCTTCGCAAATGGCTGGAGTAACGGCACTGACAAATATGAAAAGAACAAACATTCCAAAATTTTTGATAGAAAGATCGTTGATTGTGTAGCCAAGAGTTATCCAAAGTCTGTCAAACATTGAAATCAGCGGCTGCAGTGCAAACAAAACTATTATTCCAATGGCGATTGCTAATAAATAATTTTTCCAGCCCATTTTGAAATCAAAATTTACTGTCCTGTTGTCAATCTTATACATTTTGTTGTAAATGAGATATATGCCGACAAATGTCAGCGAAGAAACAAGTGACGCAAGCACATTATACCAGACAGATCCAGTTGCTTCTTCAGCATCATAACCAATTGCAGCTGCAATACCAGAATAAAGCAAGGTAAAAAGAAGTGTGATAAGAATTGGCGCAAGCAAACTTATAATAAACACCTTCCCGCTGTCATCATCTGTATAAAAATTTCTTTTGTCAAAGATTTGTTTTTCTTTTTCCATTCTTCAATTATACACTACTGAAACCAAAAAAACAACAAAACCGCTTTACTTTAACAATCTTTTTTATTAAAATAAAAGTATGACAGATTTTATGAAAGAGGCAATGAAGCAGGCAAATAAAGCCCTTGAAAAAGATGAAGTGCCAATTGGTGCTGTGATAGTCAAGGATGGCAAAATCATCTCGCGCGGCTGTAACTGTCGTGAAAAAAGTCAAAATGCTCTCAAACACGCTGAAGTGATTGCTATTGACAAAGCCTGCAAAAAATTGAAGTCATGGCGACTTGATGGTTGCCAGATTTATGTTACATTAGAGCCCTGCCCAATGTGTGCAGGAGCTATTGCCAATGCACGCATAGAAAAGCTAACATACGGCTGCAAAGAAACATCATCGAATGAAAATTTGTGCGAAAAAATATTGCAAAGCAATCGTTTAAACCACCACACAAAAGTAATTTTTGACCAAACATACCAAAAAGAAATAAGTCAAATTTTATCAACATTTTTTCAAGAAAAAAGGAAGAAAAACTGATTTCTTCCTTGTTTTATAACAATTTCACAAGCTCTTCTTCAAACTGCTGCTGAGTGATCTTGCCTTCCTTAAGCATATTGCGAAGAGCTTCGATTTTCATCTCTTTTTCACTTGGCACTCCTTCTGGAGTGATGTCCACAACATCTTTGTCAGCTTGGTCTTGCATTTTTCTTTCCGGCATGATAAAAACAGAATCGTTGAAATAGATTGAAATTATCATTAAGATTGTTGAAACCGAAAATAAGTTTAAACAAATTGAAATAATCAGCGAAGTTACAAAATAGCGATATCTTTCTCTAAAATGTTTCCCGTTGTCCCATAAAACATAGATCATCATGACTGCAACGGAAATCATAAAACCAAGAGTAATGAACTCAAAAATAAGATAAAATAATGCTGGACGAGCAGATACTGGGCTCATAAAATAACTGACTATATAAAAAATGTCATAGCCTATTCCGAGTATAACAAAAATAGTTGCAAAGATAAGAAGCCATTTCTTTGTTTTGTTCATTTATGCACCTCTACAATTTTTAGTATAATGATAATTGTCAAAATAGTCAAATCATTTTGGGATTTTACACTTTTAGTATATACTAAATTCAAGAAAAGAATTGGGAGAAATTTGATGAATATTGTTATAACTGGCTCTTCAAGCGGAATTGGAAAAGCCCTGAAAGATTTTTATAAAGCTCAGGGGCATAATGTTGTGGGGATAAGCAGGTCAAATGATGACTTTTTATGTGATGTTGCAAAAAAACAGGAACTAGAAAAAGTCTTTTGTCAGATAAAAAACCAATTTGGCAAAATCGACATTCTTATCAACAATGCAGGATTTGGTCTTTCAGGAGCAATCGAACTGACAGAAGAAGAACAACTAAGACAAGAATTTGATGTCAATGTGATTGGTGCAACGTTTGTCCTTCAACTTGCCATACCGCTTATGTCCAAAAACGGAAAAATAATCAACATCTCTTCCGCCTGTGCTCTTTTCCCCCTGCCTTTCCGCGCTTTTTACTGCTCAAGCAAAGCTGCACTCAGTATGCTTAGTGATTGCTTAAGAATGGAGCTGTGCAAAACAAAAATTCAGGTTACAGCAATCTGTCCTTGCGACATAAAGACAGAATTCACCAAAAACCGAGTCAAAAACTTTGAAACAAATGAGCGTTATGGAAATTCCATCAAACTTTCTGCAGAAAAAATTGATAATGCACAAGACAAGCGTATGCCTTTGGATAAAGCCATTAAAATTTTGACCAAAATCATTGCAAAAAAACGCCTTAAACCGCAATATGTGATGGGAATGCGCAACAAGCTGTTATATCAAGTGCAAAAATTTTTTCCAAAATCAATGGTTCTAAAAGTTTTGACGAAAATGTTTTATAAAACAGAAAAAAAACATATTGACTAAATTTTTCAATATGCTGTCTTTTTTAAACAAATTCTTTAATTTAAAAATAGAAAATCTTTGTAAAAAACTCGGGATGATTTTCCCGAGCTTTTTTAGTAAACATCTTCTTGATTTGGAGTTTGCGCAGCTTTATCTTCAACTTCCACAACAACAGCTTCAGTTGTGAGCATTGTTGCAGAAACAGAGCAAGCATTTTGAAGTGCTGAGCGAGTGACTTTTGTTGGGTCAACAATTCCTTTTTCAATCATATCGCCATACTGACCATTCAATGCATCATACCCATAAGCCTTTTTGTCAATGTTTTGCATGATGTTGTTGACAACAACTCCGCCGTCTATCCCAGCATTTGCAGCAATTTGTCTGATTGGCTCTTCAATAGCTCTAAGCACAATGCCAGCTCCTGTTTTTTCATCTCCTTCAAGAGCCAGCATAAGTTCTTTGATTGAACTTGCAGTCTTAAGAAGTGCCACACCACCACCTGGAACAATACCTTCTTCAGTTGCAGCCTTTGTTGCAGCCAGGGCATCTTCAATACGCAATTTTTTCTCTTTCATTTCAACTTCAGTTGCAGAGCCAACTTTGATGACTGCCACACCACCTGAGAGTTTTGCAAGGCGTTCATTCAGTTTTTCAAGTTCATATTCACTTGACTGCTCTTTGATTTGAGCCTTGATTTGTTTGATCCTGTCAGCAATTTTTTTGCTATCGCCTGCTCCTTCAACAATGGTTGTGCTGTCTTTGTCAACTTTAACAGTTTTTGCTCTGCCAAGCAATTCAAGATCAAGATTTGAAAAATCGTAACCGAGTTCAGAAGAAATGACCGTTCCACCAGTCAAAATAGCAATATCTTCAAGCATCATTTTTCTTTTTTCACCAAAAGATGGAGCTTTAACGGCCACTGAAGTGAATGTGCCACGCAGCTTGTTAAGCACAAGAGTTGTCAAAGCTTCTCCTTCAACGTCATCAGCAATGATCAAAAGTTTGCCACCTTGTTTTACAATTTGTTCAAGCAGCGGCAAGATCTCTTGAATATTAGAAATTTTGCGGTCTGTAATCAAAATATAAGGGTTGTCAAGTTCGCAAAGCATCTTCTCAGAATTTGTGCACATATATGGCGAAAGATAGCCACGATCAAACTGCATTCCTTCAACCACAGAAAGCTCGGTTTTCATGGTTTGGCTTTCTTCAACTGTAATGACGCCATCAGCCCCAACTTTTTCCATCGCTTGAGCAATCAGCTCTCCAATTTCTTCATCGCCAGCCGAAATAGCAGCAACTTGTTTGATTGCTTTTGAGTTTTCAACCGGCTTTGAAATTTCTTTCAGTTTTTCTGTTGCCTTTTCACAAGCCTTGAAAATCCCCTTTTTAAGAATAATTGGATTTGCGCCCGCAGCAAAATTTTTCATACCTTCATGCACAATGGCTTGTGCAAGCACGCAGGCTGTAGTCGTTCCGTCCCCAGCAACATCGTTTGTTTTGATTGAAACTTCCTTGATAAGCTCTGCCCCCATGTTTTCAAAAGGGTCATCAAGCATAATTTCTTTTGCGATTGTAACTCCATCATTTGTAATAAGTGGTGTGCCATATTTTTTGCCAAGCACAACATTTCTGCCTTTCGGCCCCAATGTGATTTTGACAATGTTGGCAAGTTTGTCAACACCCTTTTCAAGAGCTTTTCTTGCGCTAGCTCCTTCCATAATCTTTTTTGCCATATCTGCCCCCTTATTCAATCACAGCCAAAATATCATTTTGGCGCACAACAACATATTTTTTATCTTCAACTGTTATCTCTGTTCCACTATATTTTGCATAAAGCACTTTGTCGCCCACTTTAACTTGCATGGCGACTTTTTTCCCGTCAATTTCGCCGCCTTCTCCAACTGCAACAACGCTTGCCATTTGAGACTTTTCTTGTGCGGCGGTTGGCAGGATTATGCCACCTTTTGTTTCAGTTTCGTTTTCCTTTGGCAGAAGCACAACTCTGTCAAATAAAGGTTTGATTTTCATATTTCTTTCTCCTTATCACTTTTATATTATATGATACAAATCAATTTTTTCAAAATATTTTAAAGGCAAAAAACCTTCATAGATTGATAAATTTGCTCATACATTAAAGTGATAAAACATATTTAGGAGCAAGTCAACATTTTATGCCAAAAAACGCAAAAAAAATCAAAAAAAGTTTTCTTGCACTCGGGCTTAGCCTTTTTTTAGTTGCGATTCTTATTCTTGCAAACTATCTTTCATCGCTTTTGATCAAAAGCACAGACAAGTCTGCCACAACCATTTCTTCAAACTCTCTTAGCGTTTATGTGATTTGTTTTGATCGCTCGCTCACTCAAGCTGGTGCTGAAAGCCTTGCAAGTGATTATCGCACCAAAGGGGCTGGAGGTTTTGTGCTTGAAAAAGATAATTATTTTTATGTTGCAAGCTCGGCATATTTAAACAGTTCTGATGCTATATTTGTGCAAGAAAGTATCAAACAAAATCATAATCTAGATTGCCTTTTAATCGACTATCAACTCCCCTCTTTTCAAATCAGTCTGACTGTTGACAGCGAAGAGAAAAAAGTGCTGCAAAAAGCTTTGAATGCTCATGAGAATGCCTATAAGCTTTTGTTTGATATTGCTTTAAGTCTTGACACAAATGTTTACAACGAAATTTCTGCACGGCTTGCAATCAATTCAGCTTTTTCAACAATAAACACAATTGCTTCAGACTACAAACTTTTGTTTGGAGATGTTGAAAATGAAAAACTTAAATTGCTCACACAATCGCTGGAAAAATTAACAGACACATTGCAGAGATTGTGCAGCGGAATCACAATCAGTTCGTCTCAAACCCTGTCTTCGCTTATAAAATATAGATATTTTGAAATTTTACAGCAAGCAAAAGTTTTAGCTGAAGAAATTTGAAATAAAAAAAATGCGTGGTCAAACGCATTTTATTTTTGTTATGCTTCAACTTTCACATCGTCAGATTGCTTTTCAATTTTAAAGTTGTTGACAGAAATTTCATAGGCTGTATGCTCAGTGGTTGTGCCATCTTCGTGATTTTTGGTGTAGATTCGAGATTGAATTCTTCCTGTCAAATTTATTTTTGTTCCAACTTCTAAATCTTTAACAAAAACAGCATTTCTGCCCCAAATTATGCAAGGAATATAATCAGATTTTTTCTTGTGAGGTCGATTGACTGCCAGCAAAATATCACAAATCTGTCTGCCAAATGGAGTATCTCGATATGATGGCTTTTTGCATAAAAATCCGCTTAAAAAGATTTTATTGGTTTCTCTTTCATCAATGCTTTCGCCAATTAAAAATTCCTTTACAAAAAGAGTCAAAATCAAATGACTTTTGCCATCTTCTTGAAAATTTCTGCTTCGAAATTCACCACCTAAAGCAATTTTGTTGCCTTTTTTCAACTCGAATCTTTGGCTTTCGACTAGATTTTTTGAAATTGTAACTGGGATTTTGTCAACCACTCCCGACAATCTGGCAACATTGATTTTAAGTTCATAAAAAGTTTCTCCGTTGCTTTCAAAAATTTCAATCTTGTCGTCAGATATTTCTCCAAATATTTGTGCCCTGTTGTTTTCTAAGCTTAATACTGTTGTGTTTTCCATAATTTCTCCTTTTAATTTGAGTGCTGCACTCCATTTCTGTCAATCGTATAATCTGAGTGATAAACTAAATCGCCGACAGAAGTAACTTTGTATCCTTCATTTGTCAATCTCTCAAGCACCATTTTGACAGCATCAACAACATTGTCAGCATTGTTGTGCATCAAAATTATTGAACCGTTTTGCACCTTATCAACAACTCTTGATGTTATATCAACTGCAGACAGTCCTTTCCAATCAAGTGAATCAACATCCCATTGAATTGGAATAAGATTTCTTTGGCTGCACGCATTGATAAGGTCGTTGTTATACGAGCCATAAGGTGGTCTGAAAAGTGAGACCTCTTTGCCAGTTATCGCCTTGATTTTTTCAGAAGAAATGTCAAGTTCTTTGGCGATATTTTCTTGACTGATCTTTGCCATATCTGGATGTGTGTTGGAATGAGTGCCTATTTCAAATCCGGCTTCATCGATTGCTTTGACCATTTCAGGATATTTGTCAACCCAAAAGCCCACCAAGAAAAATGTTGCCCCAGCATTGCACTCTTCCAGCACTTGCATAATCTGCTTTGTTTTATCAGCACCCCAAGCAGCGTCAAAAGAAATAGCAACTTGTTTTTCTTGTGTGTCAACACGATAAACAGGCACAAGTCTGGTGCTGTAACCAAACCACACCTGAGCCGCAGCACCACCCTCAAAGGATACTGCCAGCAAAACGGCAACCACCACCATTGCAAGAAAGATTTTGATTGTTCTCGATTTGATAACACAAAATGGCATACAAACCTCACTTTTAATAATAAATTTTTTCAAGATTTAAACAAATCAGAATTTTGCTGCTTATTGTTGAATAAAGCAAAAATTTGTCGAAAATCTATTCCTATTATATTTGCGAGATTTGTGTTTATTCCTATTGCTTAAAAAATTTCAAAGCCTTTTAACAAACCAAACATTCTTTGCGCTGATAAGCTTCTTCAAGCAAAGTGTTTGACTTCTCTTTTATTTTAGCAATTTTTCAAGAAAAAGACAATTCTTTTTCACAAAAAGTTTCCAAAAGGCAACAGGAGAAACTTTTGTTTAAAAAAGTCGAGCATAAAAGCTCGGCTTTACATTATTGCAAATTATATTTATTGATTGAGAAAAACTTTTTCTTAATGATTTCGTTGCCTGAAGAAAGTCTGTCACTAAAAGGCAATTTTTTGGTCTCAAGCGGCAAGATCTTCAAGCCAAAGTCAACAGCCAAAATACTGTTGCCTTGATCAGCACAAACAAAGCTTACATATTGTTGTGATTGAAGATTGATATATCTCAGTCCCTTTCTGTATCTCGAGCCAAGAGCAAACTGAGAGGTTTTGATCTTTTTGATAAAGCCTTTGCTTGAAACGACCACAACGCTTTCATAATCAACTTGACTTGCAAACACAACTTTATCACCTTCATCAAGATTAATGCCTTTCACGCCGGCAGAAATTCGACCTTGAAGTGGCACCTCGTCAGAAGAGAAGGCAAGCGACATACCCAAAGATGAGAGCATTAAAATTGGTTTGTCTTTTTTGACAATTTCAGCATTGATAAGTTTGTCGCCGTCATTTATTTTGACAACTTGATAAACAGATTTTGAAACCACCAAGTCGTTGATGCTTGATTTTTTAATCATCCCCTGCTCTGTCATAAACAAGACATTTGCATCTTTTTGCATAGTCAAAATTTTGACAGGGATTTCATTTTGTGAAATGTTTTTATCAATTTGGTTGAGTGAAAGACCTTTATCACGCCATTTGCACTCTTTGATGTCGCCAGCAAGCACTTTAAGGCAGTTGCCTTTGTTTGTCAAAATAAACAGCAGCTCATTTGATGGCACTTTAAGCACTTGAGAATGAACATCGGTGATAGTTGAATTGTCTGACAAAGCTTTCTGACTCATTGAATAATTTTTTGTCGAAATTCTTTTGATAGTGCTGCCACAAGAAAGAGCAACCACCACATCGCTAGCATCATTTTCTGGTTTGTCTGAAACCTCAACAACAGCAACTTCGCCATCTTTTAAGATCTTGGAGCGTCGTTTGTTTGCGTAGTTATGTTTTATTTCCAAAATTTCCTTTTTAACCACATCAAACTGCGCCTTTTTGGAAGCTAAAATTCTTTCATATTCGCTTATCTTAGCTTTAAGCATTTTGAGTTCTTCTTCAAGCTTATTCACTTCCAAATTCACAAGTCTTGCAAGACGCATATCCAAAATTGCTTGCGCTTGTTTTTCGGACAAATTAAATCGTTCTCTAAGTTTTTGTTTTGCCTCACTTGTTGTGGCTGATTTTTTGATGATTTTGATCACTTCATCAATATTTTTGATGGCGATCAGAAGACCTTCAACAATATGGGCACGGTCTTTTGCCATGTTGAGATCATATTTTGTTCGTCTGACAATAATTTCTCGTTGATATTGAGCATAATAAGAAATGATTTCAAGCAAACCCATGAGTTTTGGCTTTCCGCCAGCAATTGCAACCATATTGATGGCATAGGAAATTTGAAGGTTGGTTGACTTGTAAAGATATTCCAAAATTTTCTTGACATTGGCATCTTTTTTAAGTTTGATGATAGCTCTCATACCACTTCGGTCAGATTCATCCCGAATTTCACTGATTGCAGCAAGCTTGTCCTTATTTTGCTCTTTAAGTTCTGCTATTTTTTGCAGCAGCACGGCTTTGTTGACTTGATAAGGCAACTCTGTGATCACAAGGCTGGTTTTGTCACCCTGTTTTTCCACTTCAACTTTTGCTCTAATCAAAATTTTACCCTTGCCAGTGGCATAGGCAAACTTGAGCCCATCAGCTGTATCAATAATTTGCCCGCCCGTAGGAAAGTCTGGTGCTTTGATGATTTTCATCATTTGTTCAAGTTTGATGTTTGGATTGTCAATATAAGCAACAACTCCATCAATCACTTCACCAAGGTTATGCGAAGGGATGTTTGTTGCAACACCAACCGCAATGCCTGAGGCCCCATTGACAAGAAGGTTTGGAAATCGTCCAGGCATCATGTCAGGCTCTTTCAAAGTGTCATCAAAGTTTAAGCTCCATCGCACCGTGTCTTTTTCAAGATCTTTCATAAGTTCCATGGCAAGTGGAGTGAGTCTTGCTTCAGTGTATCGCATAGCTGCAGGGCTGTCGCCGTCAATAGAGCCGAAGTTGCCGTGTCCGTCAACAAGCGGAGCACGAAGCACATAGTCTTGGGCCATACGACACATTGCATCATAAACTGAGCTGTCGCCGTGTGGATGATACTTACCAAGACAATCGCCCACAATTCTTGCACTTTTTCGGTATGGTTTGTCAGGCGTGATGCCAAGTTCTAGCATTGAATACAAAATTCTGCGTTGCACAGGCTTAAGCCCATCTTCAACTCTAGGCAATGCTCTATCCATAACAACACATTCGGTGTAAGGTATCATAGAGTCATGCAAAACTTCATCGATTGTTTTGTATATTATTCCTTTTTCGCCATTGCCATCATCAGAATCGTTGCCACTAGGAAATCCCCACTGGTCAACTCCACTTGACTTTATGTCCATCTTTTCTTGTTCAAAATTTTCCTGCATTTTATCCTCTTAAATCAAAATTTTTATTCTTTACTTAATCAATCGCTGTTTTAGTGTTGACTTTGCTATAGTTTTTGTAAAATTCATCTTCTTTGTCAAAGTTTGCATACTGATTGATATATTGTTTTCTTGCTTCAATGTCGTCACCCATCAGCGTGGTAACAAGCCTTTCAGCTTCTGCCGCATCATCGATGCTGACTTTGATCAAATTGCGTTTGTCAGGGTCCATTGTTGTTTCCCAAAGCTGATCAGGATTCATTTCGCCCAAACCTTTATATCTTTGCAAACTATAGTTGCGTCCCGCTCTTGCAATTGCTTGTGGCAATTCAGCATCAGAATAAACATACTCGGTATAGTCTTTTTTATAGACCTTATAAAGTGGTGGCAAGCCAATATAAACGTGCCCATCATTGATAAGCTCTCGCATATATCGAAAGAAGAAAGTCAGCAAAATTGCACGGATATGAGCTCCGTCTTGATCGGCATCTGAAAGGATGATGACCTTGTTATATCTCAAACTTGAAAGGTCAAAATCTTGCCCTATGCCTGTGTTTAGCGCTGAAATGATGGTTCTGATTTCTTCATTTGCAAGCACTTGATCAATTCTTTTCTTTTCAGCATTCAAAGGCTTTCCACGCAACGGCAAAATAGCCTGAAAACGCCTGTCTCTGCCCTGCTTTGCGCTGCCGCCAGCAGAATCTCCTTCCACAATAAAAAGCTCTGATTTTTCTCTGTCTTTTGAAGTGGAAGCGGCAAGCTTTCCAACAAGGTTAAAGTTTTCAGCTGAATTTTTTGCTCTTGTCAGCTCTTTGGCTTTTTTGGCAGCTTCACGCACTTTTGCAGCGCCTTTTGCCTTATTGACAATCACTTCTGCAACAGCTGAATTTTTCTTGTCTGACAATATCTTGGAAAGCTCTTTTATTGTCAAACTTTCAACAAGAGTTTTTGCTTCAGGGTTGCCAAGCTTGGTTTTGGTTTGCCCTTCAAATTGAACATTGTTCATTTTGACATTCAAAACAACAGTAATGCCTTCACGAAAATCTTCACCTAAAAGATTTGATTCTTTTTCTTTCAAAAAATTGTTGCTTCTTGCCCAATCATTCATAACTTTGGTGAAAGCACTTTTAAACCCTGTCTCATGAGTGCCACCTTCAATGGTGGGAATGTTGTTGACAAAAGAAAAACTGCTTTCAGTGTAAGAATCAGTATAGATAAAAGCAACTTCAAGATCAAAGTTTTCATCCTGTCCATGAAAATAAATAGGTTTTGCAAAAAGCTTATTTTTGCCTTCGACAAGATAACTAACAAAATCAGCTATTCCACCTTCATAATGATAAATTTCCCCCTCTCCTGTGCGCTCATCTTGCAGCACAATTTTCAGCCCCTTATTTAAAAAGGCAAGCTCTCTTGCACGATTGCAAACGCTTTCAAAATTGAATGTCACACTTCCAAACATTTCCTTGTCTGGCAAAAATGTAACTTTAGTGCCTTGTTTGTCAGTTTTTCCAACACATTTCAAAGACTCTCTTGCAACACCGCTGTGCATCTTTCCATTTTCATCACGATAAGAATGAAAACCAACAAAATATTCTTTTTTATCTTTATAAACGGTAACGTTGCACCATGAAGAAAGAGCGTTGGTAACTGAAGCTCCAACACCATGCAAACCGCCTGAGAACTTATAGTTTGAATTGTTGAATTTTCCACCGGCGTGCAATGTTGTATAAACAACTTCGACACCAGATTTGTGCAGAGTAGGATGAAGGTCAACAGGAATTCCCCTACCATTGTCTTCAACAGTTGCAGAGCCATCCTTATTCAAGGTAATTCTGATTGTGTCGCCATAGCCATTTGAAATCTCATCAATAGCATTATCAACAATTTCCCAAAGAAGATGATGAAAGCCTTTCACTCCAGTTGTGCCAATATACATTCCTGGACGCAGACGAACTGCATCAAGACCTTCAAGCACAACAATATCTTTTGAATCGTAGTTCTTCTCAGCCATTATTTCTCCTTAAAATACCCAAAAATATAGTTTTATTATATCACAAGCAAAATTTTTAAACAAATTTTTTAAAGATAAAAAACAAATATTAAAAATTTGCCTGCCACATTTGCTTAAAAAATTTTTAAACAAATTTTGTGTATATTTATTCATTTTATTGTATATTTTTACGCTTTATAAGATCAAATATTTTTCTAATCAAAGAACATAATAATAATATAAATTTGCAAATTTTTGCAGCAATAAACATATATAAACACAAGCACAAAAAAGGAGAAGTTTATGAAAATAATGGTCTTGACAGGAGGTGGAACGGCGGGACATATTTATCCACTGCTGGCTGTTAAAGAAAAAGTTGAAGGTCAATATAATTTTGTGTATATTGGCGGAAATGGCATGGAAAAAGATATCATTTCAAAGGAAAAAGATATTGAGTTTTATCAGATACCAACCGTGAAACTTGCTCGCAGCCTTACTTTCAAAAATTTACTTATACCCTTCAAACTTTTCACCGCAATTAAAAAAGCAAAACAGCTGCTAAGGCAAATCAATCCGTCAGTAATTTTTTCAAAAGGCGGATTTGTAGCCATGCCTGTTGTGCTTGCCGCAAAAAGCTTGGGTTTGCCGGTTGTAAGTCATGAAAGTGATTTAAGCTTTGGACTTGCAAACAAAATCATCTTGAAAAATTGCTCGGTAATGTGCACTGCCTTCAAGCAAACTGCAGAAGGAAAAAACAAATGCGTTTTTACTGGGCAGCCCATAAGGAAAAAAGTTTTAAGCGGCGACAAAAACAAAATCAAAAATCTGACGCAATTTGATAAAAATTTGCCAAACCTTCTTGTTGTAGGCGGCTCGCTTGGAGCCAATTTCATAAATCAAAAAGTTTGGAGCAATCTTGATAAATTAACGCAGAAATTTAATGTGGTGCATATTGCAGGAAAACAAGCAAAGGACAATAAACACACCTGCAAAAATTATCTGCAGGTTGATTATGCAGAAAATATTGGAGACTATTTGGCTTTTGCTGACATTGTGCTGTCTCGTGCTGGCTCAGGTGCGATCAATGAATTTTTGGCTCTTCGAAAACCCATGCTGCTTATCCCTTTATCAAAAAAATGTTCTCGTGGCGACCAAATCGAAAATGCAAAACTATTTAAAGAGCAAGAGCTGTGCGATATGTTGCAAGAAGAAGACTATGATGACAAGCTTTTGCTTATAAAACTTGAAAATTTGTTTAAAAATCGTGAAAATTACAAAAAAAATATGCAAAAAATGCAACCTTTTGATGCTTGCGAAAAAATTATCGAACAAATAAAGAACGTCGAAAAATAATTTAATTTAAAATTTTCGACAATATTTTTACTGATTTTTATCAAAAAAACTGTATTTGCAGTTTTTAGTTTAATTTTGGATAACCTAGTCCTTCTAAATTTTTATTAAAACAAATTGGATGGCAGCTTGACAAAATAATATTTTTCACTTGGTTTGGTGTCAAAGCTGGCTTTGCTTGCAGCAGAAGAGCGCACATTCCAGCAACCATTGGTGTTGCAACACTTGTGCCGCTCAACTTGACATAGTCGTTGTTGAGTCCGCAAGAAGTTATGTCAACACTAGGTGCAATAAGGTCAGGTTTAAATCTGTTAAATGAAGGACCTCGAGAAGAAAATGATGCAACTTCAAAAAACTTTTCATCAAAACTTTCTTCATCGTTGCGATTGTCATCAAATCCACCAACTGTGATAATTCGGTTTGACACACCAGGGCTTTTTATTGTTTGAAATTCAGGTCCACTGTTCCCTGCGGCAGCCACAACAACCACGCCTTCTTTCCAAAGAGCTTCAGCACCACTCATGATTGGGTCATTATATCCAAGTGGCTCAGAGCCAAAACTCATACAAACGATTTTTATATCAAATTTTTTATGATTGTCATAAATCCACTGCATAGCATTCAAAATCTTGTCTGCACCCGCCTCACCCTTGGAAGAAAGAGCTTTCAGCGAAACAATTTCGCTTTGAGGAGCAACACCTGAATATTTGCCGCCAGAGAGCATGCCATTGCCAGAGCATACTCCGCATACAAAAGTGCCATGCCCGTTGTCGTCATAGCATAATGACTTATCGCTGACAAAATCTTTGAAAAGCTTAATTCGGTTTTTGCCAGCAATAAAATCGATATGCCTGCAAAGCCCAGTGTCTATAAAAGCAACCGTAATGCCCTTGCCAGTAAGTGAAGCAGAATCAACATTCAAAATCTTTTTTGCCACATTCATCAGTGCAGATGCTGTTGAAACTGAATAGATTTTGCTCACTTGCGTCAAGTTGCTGAGTGCTGAAATTTCTTGTCCGCTCAATCTTACTTGAAAAGATTTTATGAATAAATATTCATTCAGGATTTCAATTTTTCTATGTAAGAATATTTTTTTTAATCTTTCAAAATCATATGCTTTCACAATGCAATCAATCTTCTTTTGCCAGCCCAAAGCTTTTGCCACAGCCAGCAAAGAGGAGTCTATCTTTTGTCTGTTCATTTCAATCGTTCTAAAATCCTTTTTATGTTTTCAAAATTTTCTTTCGGCAAACTTCCTTGCAAACTATTCACCATTTGCTCAAGTGCGCCGTAGTCGAAGGTTCCGTTTGCTTTTTGCAAGTTGACTTGCTGCATAAGACTTTCAAAAAGCTCGCTTTGAGATTTATCTTTATATTTTTCATAAGTTTGCTGCAAATCCTGCTCGGTTACCTGTCGTTTTTGTCTGTTGTCAGATTTAAATTCAGATAGTTTTGTCATATTTTCTCCCCTAAGTTCAATATATGAAAAGGGCTTTAAAAACTTTAACAATATTTTTTTCTAACGAATATATATAGTCATGAACAACAATTTGCTTGAGCTTTTTTCGATGCTCAGTTCAGGTTTTGGTCAAAATAAAAACGACGCCATGGCCAATGCCCCTATGACGCAAAATGTGCAAAAACAAGGTTTTAATCCTTATGGGCAAAGTTTTCCGGACGAGGCATATCAAAACGGACAAAACAACATGGAGGCAAACAATTTTTCAATGAATCAAAATATGCTATCCATGCTTTTGTCAATGCTAAACAAAAATGTCGATTTGTCAGCTTTAAGTTCTGTTTTATCAAACAAAACAGCCTCTTCAGATGATGGGCAAAAAAAATCACCGCCTCAAGACGATGATATAATCATTTAATTACAAGCTTTCAACAACGGATCCATTTTTAAAGTAAATCATTTTCTTTGCAAATTTCTGAGCTATTTCAGGCTTGGTTGTCGCCACAATAAGTGTGGTCTTTTTTGTTTTTAATTTTTTTATCAAATCACAAACCACATCCATTGTCGCATCGCTAAGCTTGTCAAAAATGTTGTCAACCATAAGCAGATCAAGTTCTCTTAATGAAAGACGGATAAGTGAAAGCACATATTTTTCTTCTAGCGAAAGTTCCTTCACTTTTGTATCCTTTATTTTCTCAATAGCAAACTCAATAATAATGTTGTTGATTTTGTTCTCAATTTCGCTTTCAGTCAATCCCCAGTTTTTCAAAATATACTTAAAATTTTCATAAACGGACTTTTTCTCTAAAAACACAGGAGATGCAGGCACATATCCCGCTTGCAAGTCAGTTCTAAAATTCAGTTTTTCAAGTGGAATTTCACGGATATAAACTTGCCCTTTGCTTGGCTTTTCAAGTTTTGCAAGAATACGCAAAAGCGAAGTTTTTCCACTTTCATCTTCACCAACAAGAGCAACAGCCTCTCCATCTTCAATGTTGAGATTAATATCATAAAGAGCGTAGTATTCTCTTGTATATTTTAAAAACAAATTTTTGATTTCAACCATAATTTCACCTACAAAACCATTTTACTATATTTTGTGAAAAAATAAAAGCAAAAACAAACCGTTTTTGCCTTAAATTTTATTGATAGTAAGCTAATTTTGTTGTTTCGCCTTCACTTTTAACTTAAACACATCACTGATAGCCATTGATTCAGTCAAAATGTATCCTGTGCCGGCGGAATTTTGGGCTATATCACCAGCAACGACTCGAATTGAAATCGTGTTGTTTTGCTGTGAACTAAACAAATAATTGTGTGAAACAGCCTCCTTTGCTTTCACAAAATTTTCTTCCCCTTCTCTTGAGTTTGCTATTGCAATAAGATTTGTAAGAGAATACCATTGATCTGCCTCTTGAATTGTAAATGTCTGTTTTTGACCATTATCTTCCCAAAAAACAATTTCGCCCTTTTTCTCGAAACGCAATTGAACATCAACCCCAAGCTCTTCAATACGGCTGTCGCTGTTGAATGACACGCAAACTCCATAGTTGTCGCTGCCTGCAGCCGTGATTTCGCTTATATTTGCTCCACGCACCTTCAAGGTGTCTTCACAGGCAACAAGAAACAAGCTTAAACATAAAAAAAATGAGCATAACAAAAGTTTTTTCATATAGCCTTTTATTGCCCATAAGACTAAAAATTAAACATCAAATTTCAAATGCATTTTCAATTAAATTGATGCTTTCATCCAAAATTTCCACCACACAAAAGCAAACTTCGGCATTCGTCAAATGATTCTGCAGAAGAAAAAGCTGACCAGTTCTTGCAATCTTGTGCTGTTTTCTTCGATCAACCGCTTCACATGGCAAACCATAAGTTGCCGTTTGACGCTGCTTGACTTCAACAAAACAAATGGTTTTGCCTTTTTGCGCAACGATGTCAATCTCTCCAAGCTTGTTTCTGTAATTGGTCTCCAATATTTTATATTTCTGTTTTTTTAAAAAATTGACCGCCTGTGCCTCCGCCTTATCACCTTTGATCTTATTCAGTGTTTTCATCAGTCTAATGTTATTCTCCCAATTCTGCCTTTGCGAAAATCATCAATCACAGCATTTGCTGCCCTTGACAAGTCAAGCTCGCCTTTCCCAAGCAAATAGCCTCGATTTTTTGCAATTTCTCCCAAATCTTTTGCTTCTTTAAAACGATTTGCAAGCTCACTTGGATATTTTTCTTCCAGCATCTTTAAAAGTTCTGTTGCCAGCTCCAACTCATCGAAAATTTGATCTTTAATGCTGCCAATAAGGCAAAGTTTTTTTGCAATTTCCTGATTTTCAAGATTTGGATAAAGTGTTCCTGGAGTATCGCAAAGTTCAATATTATCACCGATAGCCACCCATTGATTGAGCTTTGTTACAGCAGGCTTGTTTCCAGTGATAGCTTTAGCCTTGCCGCACAAATTGTTGACCAAAGTGCTTTTGCCAGAATTTGGCACTCCAACAACAAGAGCCCTTATTGTAGTTTTCAGCCCCTTTGCCTTAAATTTTTCAAGTTTATCACGACACAAGTTGTTGATTTTTTGTTTGATGATTTTGCTTGATCCTGACATCGTGCTGTCAAGACAAACATAGTCAGAGTTTGGCTTTTTGAAACTCTTTGCCAAAAATTTCACTCTTTCTTGATCAGAAAGATCAAATTTGTTAAAAACAAACAAAATTTTTTTGCCTTCTGCAAGCTTATTTAATGAAGGATTGATTGAAGAAATAGGCGCTCGGCAGTCAAGCACATAGATGAGAGCATCAATATTTGCAAGAAGTTTTTTCATTTCTTGCAAAGCCTTTTTCATGTGCCCTGGAAACCAATTTATCTTCATCTTTTTCTCCTAAATAAATCTCTTAACATGTATATTATTTTTTTAATAAGTCTGGTCTTTTTTCTGCAGTCTCGTTGTATGCTTGCTGTTTTCTCCAATTTGCAATTTCCTGATGATTGCCAGAGAGCAAAACAGCAGGCACAGCCTTATTTTTAAACACTGCAGGACGAGTGTATTGAGGATACTCCAAAGCGCCAGAAGAGAAGCTTTCTTCGCTTAGGCTATCTTTGCCAAGAACACCATCAATCTGTCTTGTTATGCTGTCAATCATAACCATACTTGGAAGCTCTCCACCTGTCAGCACATAGTCTCCGATTGAAAATTGTTTTATATCAAAAAGTTCAAACAAGCGCTCGTCAACACCTTCATAGTGCCCGCAGATAAAAACTAAGTGCTTTTTTTTGGCAAGTTCTTCGGCATCACAATGATCAAAAACTTTGCCTTTTGGCGAAGGAAAGATGAGTGTGCTGTTTCGTTTTTTGACGGATTTTATTGCATCATATAGCGGCTGAATCATCATAAGCATTCCTGCTCCACCACCGAAAGGGTAGTCGTCACATTTTTTATGCTTATCTAGAGAAAAATCACGAATGTTTGTCAAATTGACTTCCACCAATTTTTTTTCTTGTGCTCTTTTCAAAATACTGCAGTCAAGATAGGAAAAAGCTTCTGGAAAAAGCGTTAAAATGTCAATTTTCATACGCATACCTCATCAAATTTCTGCTGATTAACAACCAAAGTCCCATTCCGAGCAATAAACACTTGGTCAAGATAAGGCACTTCCATCCTTCTGCCATCCTTTTCGATCACAAAAACATCGCTTGCACCATAGTTTACAACATCCAAAATTTGACCTACATAGTTTCCTTGCTCGTTGTAAAGAAGCATGCCTATAAGGTCTTCAACAAAAAATTCGTCATCCGCCTTTTCCTTTGCAAGCAAACTTTTATCCATCGTGATAATTTGATTTCGAAGTTCCTCTGCCTGATTGCGAGTTTCCACACCCTTAAATTTGATATACAAAAAGCCTTGCCTTATTGTTGCATGGGAAATTTCATATATTTCGCCACCAATAAGACAACTTTTCAGATTTTTAAAAACAGCAAGGAGATTGGTAAGAGCAAGCGCTTTGACTTCCCCTTTTATTCCTTGCGGTTTTAAGATTTTTGCAATTTCAATTTGTGACATTTATTCTCCAAATTTCACAAAAACTTTTTTATGCTCTCGTGAAGAAACTGATTTTACAAAAGTTCGGATTGCAGACGCAATCTTGCCATTTTTGCCAATAACTTTGCCCATATCATCAGGGTTGACTGAAACATGAATAGTTACTTCACCATTTTCGTTTTCTTCTTGAGTTACTGCTACAGCTTGTTCGTCATTTACCAGTTTTTTAACCAAAAATTCAACAAGTTCAACCATTTTCCTCTCCTTATTTTGTGATTATTCCGCTTTTTACAAGCAGTTGTTTTGCTGTGTCAGTTGGTGTAGCACCATTTTTAAGCCATTTCTGAGCCTTATCAGCATTGATTTTGATTTCTGCTGGGTCAGTAAGTGGATTGTAAGTTCCAAGAATATCAATAAATTTGCCATCTCTTGGAGCTCTTGAATCAGCAACAACAACTCTATAGAATGGAGATTTTTTGTCCCCAAGTCTTGTAAGTCTGATTTTTACTGCCATTTTGTCCTCCTTTAAAATTTATATATAATTGCTTGATTTTGATCAAACAATGATATACCTTATCTCATAAAATTTTTAAATTTGCCATTTTTGAGCTGTTTCATCATCTCTTTGGATTGCTCAAATTGTTTTAGCAGCTGATTGACTTGTTGAACTGATGTTCCGCTGCCCTTTGCAATTCGCTGCCTTCTGCTTGCTTTGATGATCTCTGGCATCAATCGCTCTTGCGGCGTCATCGACTGAATGATCGCCTTGTTGACCAAAATTTGATGTTCATCAATGTCAAGATTTTTTATTTTGCCACCAATACCCGGAATCATTGAAAGCAAATCTTTGATATTGCCCATTTTCTTGACGCTATCAATTTGCTTGAGATAGTCGTCAAAAGTAAACGAATTTTCACGAAATTTCTTTTCTAAAGCCTTTGCTTCTTCTTCGCTGACTGCTTCCTGAGCCTTTTCAATTAAAGAAAGCACATCACCCATACCCAAAATTCTGCTTGCAATGCGATCAGGATAAAAAGGTTCAATATCGCCAATTTTTTCACCAACACCAGTAAATTTGATTGGCTTTCCAGTGATGGCTTTGATTGAAAGTGCAGCACCTCCTCGAGTGTCGCCATCAAGTTTTGTTAGAACCACACCAGTAATGTCTAGATCTTTGTTAAAGCTTTCAGCAACAGTAACCGCATCTTGTCCAGTCATGGCATCAACCACCAACAAAATTTCAGTTGGGCTAACCTTTGCTTTGATGTTTTTAAGCTCGTCCATAAGTTCTTGGTTGATATGAAGTCTTCCGGCCGTGTCAATGATAACTGTGTCAAAGCCCTGTTTCTTTGCGTGCTCAACAGCTTGTTGAGCGGTTTTGACAGGATTTTGCGTGCCTCGTTCAAAGACTTCAACGCCAGCTTGTTTGCCAACAATTTGAAGTTGATTTATGGCTGCAGGTCTGTAAATATCGCAGGCAACCAAAAGAGGTTTTTTGCCACTTTTTTTAAGGTAAGCGCCAAGCTTGGCACACATAGTAGTTTTTCCTGCACCTTGAAGGCCGCACATCATGATAACAGTTGGCAAGTTGGAAGAAACTTGAAGTTTTTGATTGTTTGACGACATCAAATTTGTGAGTTCATCTTTCACTATTTTAATAACCTGTTGAGATGGTGTCAAACTTTTTAAAACCTGGTCTCCAACAGCTTTTTCAGAAACATTTTTGACAAAATCTTTTGCAACAAGATAGTTTACATCAGCCTCAAGAAGAGCCATGCGAACTTCTCTCATCGCTTCTTTGATTTCAAGTTCTGTCAGCCTGCCACGATTTTTCAATTTTGAAAAAATGTGGTTAAACCGCTCAGACAGCGAGTTAAATAATGCCATCAATTATCCCCTTTTTTGTTTCGACTTTTTGCCTTTTTTAATTCTTTTTCAAGAGCTGCAATTCTTTGACCAAGCAAAAGTTTGTCTTCAATATCCTTCAGCTTTTTAAGCGATTTGTCAACGCAATCTTTAACAGCTTGCCGTGAAATACCGTGATTCAGAGCAATCTCGCTGACAGTCAAATTTCCTGCCAGATAATCTTCCATCACACCCTGCTGCGTCAGACTGAGAAGCGGTTTATACAAATCAAACAGCTTCAGATAAAACACATTCTCTTCAACCTTCATAACTGCCCTTTTGTAAAGTAATTTTGCTTTACAAAGCCATTGTAACATATCATATAAAAAAAAGCAAGCATTTTTCAAAAATTTTTTATTACCACCTTGACGAAAGCAAAAGTGATGTGATAAAATAATTTATATTAAAAGGAAGTATAAAATGACATTTAATGAAATCGTCAAAGAAAAACATACTGAAGCTTTGAAAAAAGCAGAAAAACAAGCTCTTGACAACAAATGCAAAAAACTTATTGAAAACAGCTCAAACCAAAAATCAGAAAAAAACTACGCAGAGGTGGCTGAAGCCACCAAAGATCAAATCAACAAAAATGCTGGCAGAAAAGTGCTGGTTTGCAAAAATGGAATTATAAAGATAAATTCATATTACAAAAAATATTTTTCTAAAGCTCAAGCAGAAAATTTGCTTAACAATCTTACCGAAGTTTGCAACTGTCTGGGCAACGCTAAAATCAATGATTTTTTGAGATTAGCTGAAGACGTAGCTGACAAAATCAATAAATTGCTAGCCGAAGAAAAGCCTTCAGAAAATTCAGAAGAAAAATAATTTTAAAAATCAATCAATTTTTCAATAACAAGATTGCTGACCCCATAATAGTCGGGGTTAATTTTTACTCTGCCGTTTTGCAAAAATAAAATATTATTTTGCAATAATTCTTGAAAATGGTCATTATTTTCAAGATCAAGCCCAAATTTTTGCAATTGCTGCAGATCGAAACCCAAATTGCACCTCAGACCAAGCATAACAATTTCTTCAGCAACCTGCTTATCATCCAATTTTTCAACAAAAGCTTTTTTGCCAGCAAAATAATCGAAAAAATTTGAAGCATTTGCCCATCTTGTGTCCCCCACAAAAGAATGTGCTCCCAAACCAAAGCCAAGATAGTTACCTCTTGCCCAATAATTCAAGTTATGCAAGCACTCAAACCCCTTTTTCGCAAAATTTGAAATTTCGTATTGCTTAAGCCCTTGTTTTCTGAAAAAAGAAACAAGCTTGTGATAAATTTTCACAACCTTATCATCATCGGGCAACTTTATTCTGCCACCTTCCACCATTGATTTTAAAGGCGTGCCATCTTCAACTTGCAACATATAGAATGAAAAATGAGTGGCGTATTTTTTTAAACTTTTTATCGCCTTTTTTAATTGATGATAACTTTGATTTTCAAGCCCAAGCAGCAAATCGCAGTTTATATTTTTAAAGCCCACTTTTTTTGCCGCCTTAAGCGCTTTGAAAACCTGAGTTTTGTTATGCAATCTTCCCAAAGCTTTCAGCTGTTTGTTTTCAAGCGACTGCACACCAACTGACAGCCTGTTTATTCCCTTGCTGAAATATTCTTTCAATTTTTGTTCGTTTAAAGAATTTGGGTTTGCTTCAATTGTGATTTCTGCATTTTTATCAACATCAAATTTCTTTCTGATAGCTTTCAAAATTTCTGCAATAAAAGAAGGACTGACAGCACTTGGAGTGCCACCACCAATAAAAATACTGCCTATTCGAAATTCAAAAGTGCTGCTCTCAATTTCTTTTTGAAGAGCGTCAAAATATTTCTGCACTTGATCAAATTGGTTGTCAAAAGAAGCAAATGCACAATATTTGCATTTTTGCTCGCAAAAAGGAATGTGAACATATATGCTGTTCATCACTTGTCCTCGTCGTCAAGTTTTAAAATTGACATAAAGGCTTCTGAAGGGATTTCCACAGAGCCTATTTTTCTCATACGTTTTTTGCCTTCTTTTTGCTTTTCAAGAAGTTTTCGTTTTCGCGTTATATCCCCTCCATAACATTTTGCCAGCACATCTTTTCTCATTGCAGAAACGGTTTCTCTGGCAATGATCTTGTTGCCTATGGCAGCTTGAATTGGCACTTCAAAAAGCTGACGCGGAATGATTTTTTTCAATTTTTCTGTCAAGTTTCTGCCACGAGAATAAGCTTTGTCTTTGTGAACAATGATGGAAAGAGCATCGCATTTTTCGCCATTGAGCAAAATATCAACTTTCACAAGGTCGCTCTTTTCATAGCCCGCTACTTCATAGTCAAAACTTGCATAGCCCTTGGTGCGAGATTTTAGACTGTCAAAAAAGTCATAGATTATTTCACTAAGTGGAAGCGTATAGTCAACTCGCACTCGTTGGGTGTCAAGATAGACAAGCCCCTTATAAATGCCACGCTTATCTTGGCAAAGTTCCATAATTGCTCCAACATATTGCGGCGGAGCAAAAATGCTCGCTTTTACAACTGGCTCTTCAATATATTCAATTTCAACAGGGTTTGGCAGCTGAGATGGATTTGACAGATTTAAAACTTCACCATTTGTTTTTTTCACTTTCAGCGTAACACCTGGTGCAGTGGTAATAATGTCAAGATTAAATTCTCTTTCAATTCTTTCAGAAATTATTTCAAGGTGCAAAAGCCCCAAAAAACCACATCGGAAACCAAAGCCGAGGGCTTGTGAAACTTCCGGCTCAAACTGAAGTGAAGCGTCATTTAGCTTTAATTTTTCAAGTGCATCTTTAAGCTCTTGATATTTTGCTCCGTCCACAGGAAATATGCCGCAAAAAACAACAGGTTGCACCTTTTTGTAACCCGGCAAAGCCTGATCACTTGGATCAAGTGCATTTGTGATTGTGTCACCCACTGCAACATCTTGGATTGTTTTGATTGAACAGGCAACATAGCCGACATCACCAGCACGCAAAACTTCTGTTTGTTTTGGATTTGGCACAAAAATACCAACTTCTGTCACATCGTAAGTTTTTCCTGTTTGCATCATTTTGATTTTGTCACCTGCTTTGACTTGTCCATCAAAAACACGGATCAAACAGATTGCTCCCTTAAAATTGTCGTAATAGCTGTCAAAGATAAGGCACTTCAGCTTGCCGTTTTCATCACCTTTTGGGCAAGGGAATTCTTTGACTATCATCTCCAGCACTTGATCGATGTTGGTTCCATCTTTGGCAGAAATGCATGGCGCGTGCATGGCAGGAATTCCAACCACATCTTCAATCTCTTTTTTCACTTCTTCTGGCCGAGCAGAAGGCAAATCAATTTTGTTGAGAACTGGCAAAATTTCAAGATTGTTGTCAATTGCAAGATAGGCATTTGCAAGTGTTTGAGCTTCAACACCTTGAGAGGCATCTACAATTAAAATAGCTCCTTCGCAGGCTGCTAAAGAGCGTGAAACTTCATAAGTAAAGTCAACATGGCCTGGAGTGTCAATCAAATTAAGTTCATATTCTTCTCCTTGAAAATTGTAAAGCATTCTAGTCGGAGTAAGTTTGATGGTGATCCCCTTTTCTCTTTCAAGCTCCATGCTATCTAAAAGTTGATTTTGCATATCACGTTTGGCAAGCGTCCCAGTTTTTTCAATCAACCTGTCTGCCAAAGTGCTTTTGCCGTGATCAATGTGAGCTATAATACAAAAATTCCTTATTTTTTCCTGTCTTTTCATGGATATGATTATATATGAAATTTACATAAAAATCAAATCTTTGACTTGAAAAGCTTTAACTTTGCATTGAAACAATAAAAAATTGAAGATTGCTCTTCAATTTATTTTACTTTTATCAAATCTTAGGCTCAAAATCTTCAAAAATAATATTGTCGCAATATTTCACCACTTTCAAATATTCACGCTGACTTTTCACAGTCCAAGCAATCAGCGGCAATGCTTTAAACTTTTTCACAAAACGGTTTGGCAAATATTTTGCTTCATACACAATAAAGTCAGGCTTTGAAACGTGTTTGTTTAGAAGCATCCTTTTCAAAGCATAGCGTTGGAAAAATGGCATTTTTTCTTTCTTCAAATAGCCAGCAAGCTGACCACGCAAAAAATTTGGAGCATGTTTTTCAAAATATTGAAGCACATAAGGGTTGAAAGACTCGACCGCAAATTCACCTTTATAGTCTTTTAAAAGATCAATAACTTTTTGCTCAAGCTGTCCAACCTTCCCTTTGTTTTTTATTTCAATCAAAATTGGTGTTCGACCGTTGATGAAACTTAAAACTTCTTCAAAAGTTGGGATTCTTTCTTTTGAGCCTTTTAGCGTCAAAATTTCAAGATCTGACTTGTTTAAAAATTTTAAATATCCATCATTGTTTGTAAGCCTTGACAAACTTTCATCATGAAAAACCACCAATGTGCCATCAGCGATCATCTGCACATCCAGCTCAATCGCATAACCATTGTCAATTGCATTTTGGAATGCTGGCAACGAATTTTCTGGGGCATCCTTATCATAAAATCCACGATGTGCAATAGGCTGACAAACAAGCCAAGAATCAAAGATATCTTTCATAACACTTTCCCTTTTAAGTTTTATAGATTATAACATATATACAAAATAAATCAAACAATTATAGTTCAATTTATGCAAAAAAGAAAAAATTTAATCTTTCCGCGTCAAGTAAACAACCTTTTTGATGCCATAAATTTTTTCGCTTTCAGTGTTGAAAAGAGAAAAGTCAAAATGCAGATCTTTGTTTTGCTCACAAACAATCATTCCATCTTTTTCAAGAATTTGATAGTCGAAAATTGCCTGGATACAGCTTTCATATAGACCACTTTGATAAGGTGGATCGAGCAAAATCACATCAAAAGTTTTTCCTGTTGCTTTAAAAAATTTTAATGCGTTGAGATAATCACTTTTGACAACCTGAGCTTCTGCCCCCAACTTGACAAGATTTTGTTTGGTAAGCGCAACTGAACGAAAATCTTTATCAACAAAAACAACTTCATCAGCTCCACGACTGAGCGCTTCAATTCCAAGAGCGCCCGTTCCACAAAAAAGATCCAACACCTTCGCCCCTGGCAAAAGATAAGCAATTTTGTTGAAAATTGCCTGTTTTACCATATCGGCAGTTGGTCTTATATGGTCATACTTGTTTTGCACAAGCACTCTGCCCTTAAATTTGCCTGCAGTAACTCTCATGGTTTTATTATAAACCTTTAACTTAATTTTCCAAACAACTTTTCAAATTTTTCTCAGTCGAAAACACGCAACTTTAATTTTTCATCAAATTTATATATTAAAATTGCTTAATAAAGGAGCACAGTTATGAAAAAAAACTATTCTAGATTCACCTTAAGAACATCAAAAGAATTATTATCAAAAATGGAATATATATCAAATTATTATGGTCGAACAAAAAACAAAGAAATTGAACAACTTATCAAAAAACATGTCAAAGAATTTGAAAATATTTATGGCGCAATAATAGATGGGAAGATTGAATAATTCTCTATTTTTTGTTGACAAAATTTTGTTTTGCTTGTATAATAGCACATGTGCTCAATGAAATGATCAACTAAAAATCGTTTTTGGCTTTTGAAAGCTTAGCAATGTTCTGTCAATTTTTTGCAAGTGATTTGCCTTCATCAACTGCTAGCTTAAGTTGGCAAGAGCATAAGACGCAGCGCCAAGACCCAAAGGGTCTGCGTATGGAGCCAAAGGCGAAATTAAATCGAAGGGTCCGAAAAGACATAAAACTATAAATATGGACCAGTAGCTCAGTTGGTAGAGCAATTGACTCTTAAATAATTGGTCTGTATGTTCAAAATTCCTTATTTTC
>CALVNA010000001.1 GCA_944349535.1 uncultured Clostridia bacterium | reverse complement strand
GCAAGAACTCAAAATTGAATGCAATTTGTTTTTGAGTTGAAACAGACCTTACAACAATGATTCCTTCATGAACGACAGAGCCTTCTTCAAGGTGTTGTGCGTTTGCAATATATCTATAGCGGTTTGTTGTAGCATCCAAAGCAAAGGTGGCTCCGTCAAACTCAACGCCATAGCCATTATCGGTCGAAATTGTCATTTCAACAAGGTCGCCAATTTGAACAGTAAACTCTTCTTCAAAGTTTGCAATCTCTTCACCGTTGACATACACATTTGAAACTAGACCGTGGTCAAATTCAGTCAGATCGACTCTCATGCCGACATTGTCGCCTTGGAAGTGTGCAGTCAAGTATAACGGATGATCAATAAGTCCCAAGTTGAGCTCATAACGGCCAGAGCCTGCTGAGGTTTCTTGAGCTTGATATGTTTGACCATCTTGATCTGTCCAGTAAAGGAATGAATAGCCAAGATTTTCTTCAGCAACAACAACCACTTCACTTGTTGAATCAAAGGTGTCGCCATCAACTCTGACACCATTTTGCATCAGATATGCCTCTCCAGCGAGAGAATGTTCGGAAGTGCCGCTTTCGATGTCTATTGAAAAATATGGAAGGTAAACGGCCTTGATAAAATAATCACCTTTTTCTAGATCAGAAAGCCTCAATTCGCTTGATGAATATTGTGTTTCTCCATTCAATGAAGTTACTGACCAGTGAGAGAACTTGAATCCTTCAAATTCAAAAGCTTGCAGAACTAAATTTAATGGTTCAGCTGCTGGGAACTGAGCAACCCAAAGGTTGTCTGCTCTTATAAAAGCATCTGCCGAGCTTTGCACGATCACGTCGAGAATAGATTGATTTTCAAGAGTGCCTTTTAAAGCATCTGGAATAAAATCAAAGGTGATCATTGCTTGGTCGATAACCCATCTTGCATAAAGGGTAAAGGTGTTTGTTTCTGCATCAAAATTGTCAGCTTCAACATATCCTGTTGCGTTGTAAACATATGGATTTTCTGCCCAAGCTTGCAATGCAACAAGGCTTGCATCAAAGTATTGCTGCGACACATCTGCTGAGCCAAGAATTTTGGTGTAATAACCTTGCAGAGTAAAGCCTTCTCTTGTTTTTGTCAGCCTTGCAATTTGATCATCTGTCAGTTTGTCTGCCAAAACGATTTCCTCGCCAAAGACAAGCACGTCTTCAATGACAATTTGATCATTTGGATAAAGATTTTCATCTTCTTCGTCAATATAGAATCTCAGGTTGTAGCTTGTTTGACTGACAAGCACTTTGATAACGATATTGCTGTTGAGATTGTCGATTTCCAAAGTAGTATTGTAAGTAAAGCCAAGAGTCATTGTCTGCTCGGAAGAGTATTCCTGAACTGCTCCAGGAGTGATTGACATGCCTTCTTGATTGCCAGTATAAACAATCAACGCTTTGCCTTCTTCTGCAAGCAATGAATAATAGAAGTTGGTTGAAACTGAAAGAGTGATATCAGCACTTGTTGTTGCAATAAAACTCAGCACTGAACTTGACCCACTTTCAATATAATGAATTGGCTCTGTGCCGGCTGTCAAGCGAATTCTTCCTGCGGAAACAGGAGTATCGCTTTCTGCATCTGTAACAAACATCACATCGACGCGTTGTTCTTCAGCTCTGAAAATTCCCAAAATAGTTGAAAGATTTTGTGCGTTTGAAATTCGATAAATTGTAACGCCACTTTCTGTCGTCACTTGATCAATCGTTGCCCTGCCATCTCGAACAGAAAGTGAGAAGCTGTAACCTGCGTTTACTTCAGCAATCAAATAGAAGACATCATCAGTATAGGTAAGCACTTGATAATTGATGCCTTGAACAAGTTCGCCTTCGCTTGGTGTCAAATAACCTTCCTCCAGCTTATCCCCTGCTTCACTAGCAAGATATACTCTGCCGCCCATTGTCAAACCTTCATGGTTGACAAAGTTGAGTTGAACTGCTGTTTTGATGTTGACATAAACTTCGCAAGGATCATATGTTACTTCAAAGTTTGTATAGCCTTGAGCAGCAATAGTAAATTCATATTGACCTTCTTGTATTTGCTCGGTCAGATTGGCTTCGCCTGCCATGAACTGTCCGATTTCATACCCTGTGTCAGGATGGAATAATAGAACAACTTTTGTGCCCACAAACAATGTGCGAGTTTGGCTTGCGTCTGCACCAACAACAAAGATTTCGCTTGGCTCTTGATTTCCATTTGCATAAATTTCAACTTCAAGCTGTCCATGGCTGCCACTTGAGAAAGTAAATTCCTTCGAGTTATAATCAAATCTTGCTTGATAGTTCAAGTTTCCACTCTCAAGAAGTTGTCTGTTTTCTTCATTTGCATAAACAACATAAGAGCTGTCTTCGCTTACTAAGTCTTGTCCAAGATACCAACCAACAAATCTGAATTCATTGCTGCTTGGCGACGCTGTTAATGTAACGGAAGATCCAAATATCAAGTTGTTTTCCCCTTCTGGAGAAACAGTTGCGCTGCCGCGGTTTTCTTCGCCATAATCCTCTGTGCTGACAGAGACAGTGTATGTGCGATTTTCGACATCCAAGCTGAGTGTAAAATCTTCAGCAAAATCTGTGATCGTTGCATTGTAGACCCAAACTCTGCTTGAATTAAACCCTTCACTTGTCATTGCGATAGTTGCACCTTCACTTGAAAGGTCTGCGTTTTGATAACCATATCGGAGAGTTAAGACAACTGAAAGAGTTTGCCCAACTTGAGTTTTGAACGAACCGCTTTCAAGCACACTTTGGTCGTTGATTGAAAGATCGCTTACATAATCAGAAAGGTCATCCCAAGAAATTGTGATGGTTTTTGGTTGTGCAGTGACGGAAATTGATGCGTCATCTGTAAAGCCAGACCATGTGATTGTAAGCACTGTGTTTTGAACGCTGAGCTCGGTTGATATTCTGCCGCTGCCAGAAAGAATCGCGCTTAACTCATTAAATTCATATCCTGCAGCCGCCGTCAATGTGATGGTGACTGTTGTGCCAGTCTTGAAAACAAGATCGCTTTCTTCATAATGCTGTGCGTCAACTTGAATTGAAACATCTTGAATGTGATCTTCTTCATAGCTCAAAACCAAATCATTATCGTTTGCAACAGCTTCAAATTTTAATGTTGAATCTGCATAAACCCCGCTGATTGTAAATGGAGAAATTACTGGATCTGAAGCTTGTCCGTGGAAGTTTGTTGTGTCAATATTGAAATGATAGCCGGCATCTGCAATAATTTCAAAGTTCCAACTTTCGCTATAATTGATAGAAACAGTTTCTTCATTGACGATCACACCATCTTTTCTGACTGTCAGGTGCTCATCAATTTCAAAAGTGATGTCATAAACACCATTTGACCAAATTGCGTAGAAAGTAACATCGTTGTCTGGATCGATTGTTGTGAAGGTTGAAGATTCTGAGTAAGGCTTTCCACCTTCTTGAGCATCATAGTAGGTGTAAATCATGCCTTCTCTTGTTGCAACTGGGAAGGTTGATTTGCCTTCAGGCAAAGTGATTTGCCCACCAAACACTGCTGTGGCATCAAAGTTTTCGCTTATTTGTCCCCCTTGACCGCCATTGAAGTGAATTGTATAACTTTCTCCCTGCCACTGAGCAGTCAAATTGATTGTCTTATCGCCGTCAAGTGCTTGATAAATGCTGTCAATATATTGCTTCAAAGTTCTTTCTTCTGTTTCCAGAGTGATGTCATGATCGCCGTTGTCAAAGACTGTCAAAAGGAAAGTTCCATCAGTCAGCACAATTTCAGGCAAGAAATCTGTCAAGAGCTGATCGCCGATTTCTGCATAGTTGACTGAATTTCTTTCCCAAGCAGAAGATGTTTCAGAAATGTCAACTCCGTCAACTGAAGGAATTGCTTTGTCAATAACAAAGTTGATCACAATTGACTGGGTGATAACATTGATTGAAAGATTGCCAGTAACCGAAGTGATATTAAGAGTGCAAGTGTCGCTACCTTTTTCACCTTCAGTTTTGCTTACATAGTTGCTTGAAACGACAAACTCTGTAATCTTGTAACCAGCATCAGCATTAAATGTCAAGTTGAAATCTTCATAATAAAGAATTGTGTAAACAACTTGCCCGTCTGCGATATCTCCGTCGGCTCCTGTTAAGCTATCGCTTGGATCTGATATAGAAGCAATATTCCCAGCTGTAATTGTAACATTGAAGCTTCTTCTTTGCCAATTTGGATAAATTTTTGCTTCTTGATCTTGTGCTATAATGGCATCAAGGAAATCCTTAAGGTTGTCAGCTGTGAGCGTTACAAAACTGCCTTCTGCCGTTTTATAGCTATAGCCAGTAACAGTATAGCCAACTCTTTCTGGTTTTGCCCAGCCATTTATTATATCATCCAAATTTGCTTCTTCAGCAAAAGGATAAGAAACTGATATCTGAATTGTTGCGTTTGTGATCTCTTGCTCGCCATCAACAAAGCCAGGCAAGCCACCTTCTGCATCGTTTGGCAAATTCTCAGTTACATCAACTTGCAAGATGATGCTTGCCTGAGTGATATCTCCCAAAATTTGCTCTGAAGAAAGCGAGTAGTTGCTGCTGTCCGCACCTGTGAATGCGACTGTAACAACAAGGTCGTTGCCGAAGTTGCTTGCAAAGAATGAATTTTCTCCGTCAAGGTCAACTGAAACTAAATCTCCAATTTCAATGTCGAAACCTTGCCATGCAATGCCGGCAGGCAGAGCGGTTGTTCCATCATATACTTTTGAGATGACGGTGTCTGAAAGATCGAGCTGTTTTGTTTTGATCGTTACAGCCAAATCTCTTCCGCTTTCATCTGTGTCGTTAAGCGAAGTGAAATCGCTTGAAGAAAGCATAAACACAAGAGTTTGACCGCCAGCTTTGAGTTTTAAGCCTGTTGAATAAATACCTGTGCCGCTTGGCGTTATACTTGAAATTGAAACGAATTCATTTGCACCATCTGTCAAAACAAATTCAAGCTCGTCAACTGTAATAGTGATTTGCCCCAAAACAGCAAGATATTGCTGCAAGTTTGTGTTTTGAGCAATTTGTCCATAAACCAAATTGCTTGCGTTTGCAATCTCTATTGAAACATTAGTTGCAGCCTTAGGTGTGATGGAGCCTTTGAACGAATCAGCATTTTCTATATAGTAGTTGCGGCTATGATCTCCTGAAATCGAAAGCCCGCTAAGAGACTGCTCTCCTGCATGAGCCGAAGCAAAACTTCCGCTGATTGTAAGGCTGTGCCCTTTAACATCTCCTTTAAACTCAATTGTTGTGTCGTCAGTAAAGTCTGCAGTTGCGTCAAACTCTTTTGAAACAGTTTTGAGTGTAAGAGGTCTTTGGTCGATATAGAAGCTGCCGTCAGAGCTCTCGCTAAACCCTACAGACTGGAAGTCGTCATTTGTCAAGGTTACGCTAAGCGCATAACCTTTAGCACGATAATCAGTTGCGCTTGTCCCTCTTGCAAAAGCAACAGAAATTGTGTTTGCAATGTCATCTCTCGCTTCTTCTGCAATTTCATATTCTCGCCAAGAGCTGCCTTCATCGGCAACAGAAATGCGAACTTGAACTTCTGTTGATGCAACAACAGTCATGCTTCTTAATGCTTGCAGCAAGAATTTTCCTTCTGAATAAACAAGATCAAAGCCATCAACCGCCTGCCCGTCATATGTGAAATGAAGTCCATTTGGCAAAGTGATGACAAGTCGCCCCTTTGCATTTTCAGCGATTGCAAAATCTGCGTCAAAGCCTTCATCATTTAAAAAATAATTGTTTTTGTCCATTTCATCGACAATTTGAGGATTTGAAAGAGGGTATAATCCTGCCGTTTCGCCAGTAGCCCGATCAAAGCTTAAAACAACTGAATCGTTTTGATTTTCCGCAATCGTGATTGTGTCAGTTATTGGATTTGGATCTTCAGTTCCAACCAATTTGACCGGATCAATTTGATCGTTGTAAGAAGCCAAATTGATAGTATATTGATCTATCTCAATGGTCTGAGTAAGACTTGCCGACTCTGCCGCTTGCAAAGTTACATACTCTTTAAAGATATTCCAAAGCACAAACTGAACACTATATTCTCCTGCATTGAAGAATGCATTTCCGTTTGAATCTTCTGGATATGGAGTTGTAATTTTTATATAGAAAGGTGGCATTGATCCAGCGCTTGCAACAGCATTTTCCCATGTAAGTTGCTGCGATGGATCTGCGTTATAGTAAACAGTTGCAACAGCAGAGCCTTGTCCTGCTTGTGCAAACTCTGAAATGCTTAATGGAATTTCGTTTTGCTGTTTGCCTTCAGAGTCGTTATAGCAAGTGATTGTCAGAGAGAAAGAAACCTCTTGATCAAGCGCTCTGTTTGCAAAAGTCAGGTCTGCATTTTCAGTGGTCATGTCATTTATTTCATAAACATCTTTGACAACTGATATGTTGAAGTAAAGCGTTTTAGTTTTTGTTTGAAGCCCTTGAATAGTATCGTTGTATTGATACGTTACAACAATTTTATATTGCCCAGCATTTTCAAAGGTTGGCAACCCTCCTTCGTTAAGGTAAGGATAGAGAGCGTTTGTTGCTGGGAATGATTCTTTTTCAAGTTGAACATCGCCGTCATCTTCAACCTTGTAAACTTCAAAACCTTCTCCGTAACTGGTATTTCCGCTGAGAGATGCATGAACCAAATTCTTTTTAAAAATGCCGGTTACTGTAAAGGAATCGCCCGCACCCAAAGGCGAAATTGTTATTGTTTCTTTGCCTTCGATAATTGAAATATCAACGTTTTCAGTCAAATTCCACATAGCCTTTAAAGCTGCAGCTTCACCAGCCCTGTCAAGTGAAATGGTGTAAATCCCGTCGCCATCAGAGGTTGCAATGCCGCTGCCAGAAATTTGATAGCCGCCAAATGCAAGTTCTCCACTGCTATCTGAAGGATCGTTAAGCTGATAAGGATCGCTTGAAGAAACATAAATCGTCTCAGAAGATAGTTCCTTTAAGTTGAAGTCAACATCCACCTTGGCAGCGTCTGTGAACACTGCGTAAGTTGATGTTGGAGCTGATGAGCTGTATGCAAAAGATGTCATTGAATTTGGAAGAGCCTGACCAAACAGGCTTTCGTCAACAGTTTCTGTGTTTTGCCAGCTGAAAAGCACAAGTTTTTCAGTCAATGGGCTGCTGACTGTAACATTGAATGTCAAAGGATTTTGTCCGATCAAATCTTCATTGACCACAACAACCAAAGTGTAAGAGCCGTTTCCGATGATTGAGAAAACAACCTGCCCGCCAACGATGTGATTGTATTGAGATGCAAAGCTTGAACCGTTGTTTGGAGAAACAATTTCGTCATTATAACTTACATTTGAAATTGTGAAAGTGTTTTCTAACCCTTCTTGTCCCCAGCCTGCTGAAAGACCCGTCAAGCTTCCATTTGAAGAAGTCAAATATCTTGATTCAAAGCGATATTCTGCACCGTTAAAACCTTCTCCGCCAACAACTTGATAAGTTGATGATGTTGAAATTGCCCAGTCGAAATTGGTTGTAACTTCTTCCAGTCCATTATAAACTGCAAAACCTTTAACGACGAAAACGAACTTGTCTTGATCAGGATCATTTTTGCCTGTGTATGTGCCCACTTCATTATTCACCAAGCCGAGTCTGTCAAATGAGTAGGTAAACTGGTAACTTGGATTTCCAGCAACATTGAAAGTTGCATTTGAAACGTTTTGTGCGATGGTTTGAGCTAGATTTTCAACATAAATCCCCACAGAAGAATCGAATGTGATTGTTGCAATTGATTTGACAATTTCAGCTCCGCTTGAGAGCGTTACTGTAGGATCAAGTCCAACAATTTTCACATTTGTAAACCATTCTTCAAAATCCCCATAAATATCAAAAGCAAAATTAAAACCGTAACCTTGTCCCACATTGTATTTCGCTTGAGGATCAATCAAACTTATTGAATAATCGCCATCTTGAACAACTTGGTCGATCATTTGACCAACAGCGTCTTGCTCGGTTTTTTCATTTCCGTTGATGTCATATCTTGAACCGATGATTGTGCCAAGAGTTGAAGAAGGTGCTTCAACATAATCAGCCGTTCCAGTGTAATAAGATTTCAGTGCTGCGCCTGAAATTTTAAGTTCGTTTTGAACAAAACTGATCTGGTGAACAGTATATGTCAACAAATATGTATCGCCAGTCAAGCTGTCTTCAATTTGAACAACATAAGAAAGGTTGAGAGTTTTTGCGTATTGTTCATTGCGCAAGAAATTTAAGAGGTCTTGATAAGAAAGCTCGCTTTGATTTCTACTCACGCTATCGCTTGGCACTTTGCTTGTTAGATAGAACTGAGCCGCAATTTCTCTATCACCGTTTGTGAATGTTCTGCCGGCATAGTTTGTTGTGATCATATTAAAATCTTCATAAACTTCAAAATATGAAGGATCAATATAGAATTGATATTGCTGTTGAGTTACCGCGTTTGTTGCCTTAAACGCTTCTGTTTCAGTCAAAACAATTTTATCTTTGAAAAAAGTGCTGCCAACATCTCTTTCAAAAACAGGTGTGAGAGTTGAATTTTGAGTCAAGGTGTAAGGCTGGTCTGTTTCAAAAGGCTCCCCAGCCAAAGTGAAGCCTGCAGGGTCATAACCATCTCTTGTTACAACCACCTGCGAAAGATTGGTTGGGTTTTGCCCATAAGTTACATTGACATATGTGCCTGTTGGGTCAGTTCCGCCCTGCTCAGCAGTGGTTCCTTCAAGCAAAGAAATTTTGTAGTATTTATTTGCCTGAATGTATAACTTGTAAACATTCGCAGTTCTTTCAGTCAAAATTGAAAGTTCGTTTTGCTGTGCTGTTTGATAATAGTTTGCCTCTGCAATAAGAGCTCTGATGTTTGCCAAAGTAAGCGTGAATGTTGTAAGCCCATTTTGTGAAGCTTCACCGCCAAGATTTCCTGAAATTTCAAACGAAACAGCCGAGTATCCTGCAAGAGTGCTGCCATTGACGTGCTGATTTGTTGTTGTGTTGGTGTAAACAGCATAAGAGCCGTCTGAAGCAGCTTCAAAAGTGATTGTCTGCCCTATTGAAATTGTAAGCGTTGTTTGATTGTCAACTGAAACTGTATATTGCAAAGCAGAGAACTGCGCAGTCAAAACAATTTCTTTTGACTTCTCTTCCGCCGTGGCAAAAGCCATCCAGCTGTGAACTGCACTTGCAGCATCATTTTCCCAAAACTCATTCCAAGCATTTCCGGTTAAACTGAAAGTGTTGTTGTTGATTGTCCCATTTTCTGCGCTCCATTGTGCGAAAGAATAGCCAATCAATTTGTATTTTTCTGTGTTTAGAGAAACTGGACTGTCACCATAAGCATATGTTGGCGCTGAAATTTCTGTTACATCAGTCAATCCTTCTGTGCTGGTCAAACCATGAGCATAAGAAAGATTTACCGTTCTTTTTTCAACGAGAGGGTTGACAGTAACCGTAAGTGTTGCCGCACCATTTGCGTCATCTGCAGCATCCTTCACAAAATCAAGAAAATCATCGTTTTCAATCAAATCTGTGTTTGAGAACGCGTTGATTGTGCTGCCGTTTGAAAGATACCAACCTAGCAGATAGTAACCGTTTTCAATTTGAATTGAACTGAATCCACCATTTACAATTTGAAGAGCCCCATTGCCATTTGCATCATATTTTAATGTAAACGATCCATAAATAGTGCTTGTGTTTGGAATTGTTGAGTTATCGCTGTTAAGAACCAAACCTGTAAAATTAGTTTGAATCTCTTTTCTTGTCAAATTGATTGTGAGAGTTGAATTGTAGGTTCCTGGAGCATAAGAGAATTGATAACTTCCGCCGCTGAATACTCCGTTGACAACCCCTGTGCTGCTGCTGCCAACAACTGACGCTTGATAGCCAGAGGTGTTGCTGCCAAGGTTGCTGCCAACTATATTAATATTAAATCCAAGCCATGTTGCCGCACCTTCTGCCAGAGTCAGTGTGTATGATTCGGAGTTGTTATAGTCAAGGTCTTGTGTGTTTCCAGCAAAGCTTACAAACTTTTGCGCAATCTCTTGAGAAACAGGTTGTCCATCAATTGTATAATTGATTGTCACATCATAATAAGTTTGTGTTGGATTGAAAGTGATTGTGTAAGCTGGAGCATTAGGATCGCCCGAGAATGTTGAGAAAATTTGAGTGATACTTCCATTTAAAAGTTCGGCATCAGCTCCTGAAACAGAAGCTATTGTGAAGAATCCGTTTTGAGCAAATGAAATCACCGTCTCGCTTGTCATTGAAACTTGGAAAGTGCCTTTGCTTAAAACGCTTTCATTGACTGTTTGCCCAGAAGTTACTGAAAGAGCAACTTGCTTATTATGTGGAACAGAATTGTTTTGATAGAAAGTTCCGTTTTCTCCAATTTGAACTGTAATATATGTAAGCAGCATACTTACATCAATATGAATAGTAAATTCTTGAGTGTTGATGTCTGGCGTAAAATTTGAAACTTCAAAAGTTGTTTGCTGATAATAGTCTCTTCCCCCAACATTTGTTGCTGCAGAATCTGAAATAACACTTTCAAAGCCTTCTGCTGTATGAGAAAGAATGTAGTATTCACCACTTGATGAAATCGCCAAGTTGAAACCTTCGCCAATTTTGGTTGTGATTGTCTTGGCGTCCCAATCCAATGTGGTTTGAGAAGACTCTCCTGTCAAAGTGAGTTGAGCATTTGAAACATGGTCAAGCCCTGTGCCTTCAATTGAAATCGTTTCTTCTTCTCTGCCAAACAACAGCACAATTTCGCCGCCAAGGTCAACAATGTTGCTTATGGTGATTGTGTAAGCATTATCTTGATTTGAAACAGCGATTGAAATTGGTGTGTAAGAATCAAAATATCCACCTGTTGCAACCACATAGTTGCTATCCAAGCCTGTTTCATTTGGATAGTATGTGTAAGCTCCGCCAGCCAATGTTGTTACAGTTGAAACTTGATCCCAGCCAGAGCGTTCTGTAAGGTTTGTTCCCACGCCTGCAGCTTGGAAAACATAACCCGCATTTAAGTTGAAAGTAATGACAACATCTTGCCCAGCAGTCATGTCAGACAAACTAGAGCTGTTTCCTGAAGTGCTGTTTGAAGCTGTAGCCCCTGAAATTTGAAAGTTTGAAACAGCACTGTTTGCGTTTGCGTTGTCAAAAATTCCGCCTTCATTTTGATCCGCACCAAAATATAAAGAGCCTGTCAAATTGCTTTTTGCATTTTTCCAACTCACATAAACCGTGTTGCCATTAGTTGCGTAATATGTAGAATAAGTTTCTGGAGTTGTCGTGTTTAAAGGTTGCTCTTTCTTTTCATCTGAATAAAGTTTATAAGCTTCCACACTTGCTTGATTTGTAAACCCCAGCCTTTCAATTGGGTTGTTTGCAATGATTGTATTCCACGGAGTGTCATATCCAACCTTAAAAATTGCTTTCCTGCCGCCATAGCCATAATCATAGGTGATGCTTATTTGTTCTGATTCCCAAGCAAGAGTTACAATGCCGGCGCTTGAAAGTGTTGGAGTGCCGATTGTTGCTTTATACCCTGATCTTAAAGCATAAACTTGATTTCCTTTCGCATTTTCACGCAGCACCGGAAGCTGATCTGTGTATAAAGGAATAGTTTTGGCATCCTCTTGACCCTCTTGATTTTCCGAACTGAAGTCAGTAAATGTTACATTTAAAACATTTGAATATCCATCTTCTGACACTTGGCTGAATGCCGCGCGAACTTGTTGAGATTCTGCGGCGCTTCCCAAAGCATAGAATCCATTGGAATAAAAACCAGCACCAACACCTTCAACTTCAGAAGAGTCCAAAGTTACGCCAGTGTTGAAGTAGGTTGAATAACCAACCTGCGCATCTCCTGCAAAAGACAATGCAGTTTGCATATTTTCAACAGTCGTTTCTTCAAATAATGGAGTGATGCCGTCCAAGCTTGACGGATAAATCACTTTTGTAGAGCTTGCAGTTGCAGCAATTGACAAATATTCGGTTGCCGCACCCAAGGTTTGAGTTTGATCCATGCAGTTGACAACTTGACCATTGCCTTGAAGATCTCCAACAAGAACTCCAATATCATAAGTGTTATCAACAGCTGCTGACACTGAGAAGTTACCATCAACCTTTAAGTCCGCGATGGAACCTGTCACCGCACCAAACAAACCAACATCACTGCTTGTGTATTGTGATGCTTGTGCGATAGTTATGTTTGAAATTGTATGGCCATTACCAAAAAAGTTGCCGTTGAAAGGAGTTGCCGTCGTTCCGATAGGTGTCCATATCTTTCCTGCAAGATCAATGTCTTGGGCAAGATAGAAATTGCCGTTTATGTAATTGGTGTCAGAGCCCCGTCCGACCATATAGGCAACCATAGCAAGATCCTCTGCAGAGTCAATCACCATGCAATTGACACCGTAATGAGTCTCTTCGGTTATACTTGCCGCGTTGAGAACGTTGTCAACCCATGAGCCGCTTTCTTGCGAGCTCTGCTCAAGCAGGTTTTCGTCGCCACCAGCCTTGGCAGAAAGATTAAAAATGGAAGTCAGCAAAAACACCGCCCCCAAACTTAAAATAATCAAAGCAACAAATGAAATTTTTTTCAAAGATTTTAACGACATGATCTTCTCCTTCTCAGCTTATTTCTATTTTGTTTTTTTTCTTAAGTTTTAATACATATATTATACCTTTTTGCTTTGACAAAAGCAAACAAAATACTTTATTTTATGACAAAAATTTTTCAGTCGTTTTTTTTATTTTTAATTTTTTATTTTCTAGTTTTTTTTGCAAAAAATAATAATTATTTTAAGTTTTTTCACGATTTTTTATGATTTTTTGCAGATTTTTTAATTTTTTAAAATTTTTTTCTTCTTATTTTTATCTTTCTTGACAAAAAATATTTGTTTGGTTATAATATTTTTTGAAATTTCAACATCTTTTTCAAGAAGTTGACTTTAACAAATTAAATAAAAGGTAAAAGTTATGAAAAACATTATTTTAACAGGCGACAGACCAACAGGAAATCTTCATATTGGACATTATGTGGGCAGCCTTAAAACCAGAATAGAACTTCAAAATCAAGGAGGCTTTGAAAAATATTATGTTATGATTGCCGACACTCAAGCTTTGACTGACAATGCAAACAATGTTGACAAGGTCAAAAACAACATAATTCAAGTCGCAATTGATTACATATCTGCAGGGATTGACCCAAACAAAGTTTGTATCTTTGTTCAATCAATGGTGCCAGAGCTATTCGAAATAACTGCTTATTTTATGAATTTGGTGTCAGTTTCAAGGCTGCAGCGGAATCCAACCATTAAAGAAGAAATCAAGCAGAGAGGTTTTGACAGATCTTTACCAATAGGCTTTTTAAACTACCCAGTTTCTCAAGCTGCTGATATTCTTGCCTTTGACGCAAACATAGTGCCTGTCGGGGAAGATCAATTGCCTGTGATTGAAGTCACACGAGAAGTTGTTCATTCTTTCAATAATTCTTATGGAGAAGTGTTCAGACAGGTCAAAGGGCTTTTGCCAAAAACTAAAATTTGCGCTCGGCTTCCAGGCCTTGACGGCAAGGTGAAAATGTCAAAATCTGCAGGAAACGCGATATATCTTTGCGATGACGAAAAAACAGTTAAAGAAAAAATTATGTCGGCATACACAGATCCTGGGCATATCAAAGTTTCTGATCCAGGAAAAATTGAAGGCAACATCGTGTTTGCTTATTTGGATGCTTTTTGCACCGACCAGCATTTCAAAAAATATTTGCCAGAATACCAAAATCTTGACCAGCTTAAAAGTCATTATCAAAAAGGCGGACTTGGTGATGTTAAAGTAAAACTCTTTTTGAACAATATAATCAACGAACTTCTGACGCCTATCAGAGAAAAAAGGAAAGAGCTTGAAGCAAACATAAATAACGTTTATCAAATCTTGTTCGATGGAAGCGAAAGGGCAAGAAAAGCCGCACAGCAAACTCTTGCAAAAATGAAAGACGCAATGGGACTGGACTACAAAAAACTTCAAAATAAATAAAAAATATTTCAAAAAATGAAAAAATTAAAGAAAAATAGCAAAAAAATTGAATTTTTTGCTATTTTTTATTTATTTTATGCCAATTTTGTTTTACTTTAAATTTTTCAAACTTGCTGCATTTTTAAAAATAAAATAAAAAATCTGATTGTTCGTAATTTAAAGCTTTATTGAATTTTTCTCAAAATTTATTTTTCTTTTAACAACAAGCTTTCGAAAAAGACTATTGGTTTTTTAGATATTTTTTTGTTTTTTTTATTATTTTTTTGATATTTTTATTATTTTTGCATCAATTTTTTCATCAATTTCTGTGCAAGTGATAATAGTTTGAGTTTTCTTTGTGAAATTTAAAAGCCTTTTCCTTCGTTCTTCATCCAGTTCACTAAAAACATCGTCAAGAAGCAAAATTGGATATTGCCCTATTCTGTTTTTATTGCACTCTAGCTCTGCTAGCTTTAAAGATAGAGCCACCGTTCGTTGCTGCCCTTGAGAGCCAAAGCTTTTAACTTCTTCATTATTTACGTAAAGCAGCAAATCATCTCGATGCACACCAACTGAAGTGTAACCCAACTTAAAGTCTTTTTCTAAATTTTTTTCTAAATATTTATACATATTTTGAGCATAGCCATCTTTAAAATCGCTTTTATATTCAATTTTTAAATTTTCGCTTCCGCTAGACAAATATTCATGCGCTTTCTCTGCATAAGGAGCCATCTCCTCAACAAATTTCTTTCTTTCTTGAAAAATTTTTTCAGCAAGTTCACACAAACTTCTGTTCCAGATATCAATTGTCTCTTTGATTACTTCTATATTATGACTGCTTTTTAAAAGTTTGTTGCGGCTGGCTAAAACCTTTTCATATCTTGCTAGCAAATAAAAATATCGTTTATTTGTCTGCGAAATAGCAATATTTAAAAACTTTCTTCGATCTTCAGGGCTTTCTTTCACAAGTTTAAGTTCGTTTGGAGAGAAAAACACCGCACAAGTTCGTCCTAAAAGTTCTCCAATTTTATGGATTGCAACACCATCAATCAAAACGCTTTTTTTTCTTTCTCTATCAAACAAAATTTTAACTGAAACATCTCTAAATCCATTAAAAAAACTTCCTTCAACGCTTCCGAAACTTTCACCCCACTTTAATAAATCTTTTTCTTTACTCGTTCGAAAGCTTTTTCCTATAACAGCATAAAAAATTGCTTCAAGAACATTTGTTTTTCCTTGAGCATTTGCCCCAACCAGCACATTTAATTTATCATCGAACACAAAAGCCTTATCGGCATAAGAGCGAAAATTTTTTAATATCAATTTTGCAATTTTCATTACAAACATTATAGCATATCTTGCATTTTTAACAAAAAAAATTCAAATTATTTTATTTTTTCTACTTAAAATTGAGTAAAACTGTGATTTTTCTTTAATTTTTTTTTATTTTGTGTTATTATATGGTTATAAAAAACAAAAGGGAAAGATTATGGGAAAAATAATTGCTTTTGCAAATCAGAAAGGTGGCGTTGGAAAAACCACGACTTGCATCAATTTGTCTGCCTATATTTGTGCCATGGGCAAAAAATGTCTTGTTGTTGACCTTGACCCACAAGGCAATGCGACAAGCGGTCTTGGGATTGACAAAGACAGCGAAATGAAAACGGTTTACGATTTAATTTCTGGCGATTGCTCAGCTGATGAAGTCGTCCAACATACTTTGCTTGAAAATTTGGATGTTTTACCTTCAACTGTTGACTTGGCTGGCGCAGAAATTGAAATGGTTCAAATGCCACAAAGAGAAAAAATTATCAAACAAATCCTTGATCCACTGCGTGATAGTTATGATTTCATAATGATTGACTGTCCACCTTCTTTAGGACTTATCACAGTAAACGCGTTGACAGCTTGCGACTCTGTCATTATTCCAATGCAGTGTGAGTTTTATCCGCTTATGGGGATTACACAGCTTATGAACACCATACGGCTTATCAAATACCATCTCAATCCTTCTATTGACATCGAAGGTGTTGTAATGACAATGAAAGATAAACGCTCAAATCTAACAAGCCAGGTCAGTGATGAAATCATAAAATTTTTTGGTAAAAAAGTTTTCTTCACCTACATTCCAAGAAATATTCGTCTTGCGGAAGCTCCAAGCCATGGTGAGCCGATAATGATTTATGAGCCAAATTCAAAAGGCGCAGAGGCGTATTTATCGTTGGCTGAAGAATTTTTAGATAGAAATAAGGTTAAATACAACACTATTTCAAAAGATACAAAAATCAAATTAAGAGGAGATAGCAACAATGGATAAGAAAAAAGGTTTAGGTCGCGGTCTCGAGTCTTTATTTGCTTTTTATGAAAACGAGCAAGTTGAAGATATTGCGACAAAGAAAAAAATCAATGAAGATGCTGGAAATGTGAATGAACTGGAAATATCAAAAATTACACCAAATCCAAATCAGCCAAGAAAGCATTTTGACGAAAATGCACTTCAAGAACTAGCTGACTCCATCAAAGTGCACGGAGTGATTCAACCTTTAGTTGTCAACAAGCTTGACAATGGAAATTATATGATCATCGCCGGAGAAAGAAGATGGAGAGCTTCAAAAATTGCCGGTCTTGACAAAGTTCCCGTAGTGATCAAAAATTACACTGATAAGCAAATTAAAGAAATTTCAATTATTGAAAACCTTCAAAGAGAAGATTTAAACCCAATAGAAGCTGCGCGTGCGATAAAACAGCTTATGGAAGAATATAATTTAACTCAAGAAGTTGTTGCTGATAGGATCGGAAAAAGCAGATCAAACATCGCAAACACTTTAAGGCTTTTATCTCTATATCCAGATGTAATAAAAATGGTTGAAGACGGAAGATTGTCAAGCGGGCACGCAAGAACTTTAGCGTCAATTTCTGATACGACAGCTCAAATTAAACTTGCAAAACAGTCATGCGACGGAAAAATGTCTGTGCGAGATCTTGAAAAAGCTGTTAAAAACTATCTTAATCCTTCAAAACCAAAAGCAACAAAAGTTTCCGAGCAATCACTAGAACTCAAAGAACTGATTTCAGATATGCAACGCATCTTTTCTACCAAAGTTTCTGCAATTGGCAACGATAACAAAGGTCGAATTTACATAGACTATTATTCAAGGGATGATTTAGATCGATTGTCAGATTTAATGGAACTACTAAAAAAGAAGGAAATCACGCTTGGAGATCTACGAAATTACAACAAAAGACATCCAAATCAATAAAAATCGCAAGCACTGCTTGCTTTTTTTGTTAAAAACGACAAATAAGCCATTATCTAAACTTTATATCATCTTCAATCTTTCAAATTTAACACCTCACATTTAACATTTAATTTAAAACAAAATGTTTCACGTGAAACATTTTAAATATCTAAGAACAAAATTAAACACGTTTTTGCTAAAGACAAATTTTGTGTCGTGTTGGAAATTTTGAAAGTATAAAGCAAACAACGATAATGAAAAAAGCGGCTCTGAAACTAAAATCTTATGAGAGAAAAATTTCAGATTATTTTTTTTGCAAAGCACACTTGTAAACATTGCGGTTTAACAATCCTTTAACAAATTAAAGCTATATAGTTTGTTTTGGTTTAATGTTTCACGTGAAACAATTTATTGTGTTAAATCTAAAACATACGCAACTGCATTACGGTTTTTATTGATGGTGCGGTAAACATTTTGCTTAGTTTAAATAAAATTTAAAAGCATTTCAATATTACTATTCCTTATCAAAGAAAAGTTTTAAAATTGTTTTGCTTTTAACATAAAACATGATATAATGGAACAAGCGGAGGTGTTATATGAAAAGTCTTAAAGGAACTAAAACAGAAAAAAACTTAATGGAAGCGTTTGCCGGAGAAAGCCAGGCAAGAAATAAATATACATATTATGCTTCTCAAGCAAAAAAAGAAGGTTACGAACAAATTGCTGCAATATTTGAAGAAACAGCAAACAACGAGAAAGAACACGCAAAAATGTGGTTTAAAGAATTGCATGGTGGAGCAGTTCCTAAAACCTTAGAAAATTTGGCTGATGCAGTTAAAGGAGAAAATGGTGAGTGGACTGAAATGTATAAACGCATGGCTAAAGAAGCAAGAGAAGAAGGGTTTGATGAAATAGCAGACAAGTTCGATGGCGTGGCTGCAATCGAAAAAAGACATGAAGAGCGTTATAGTGAACTGCTCGGCAATGTTAAAAATGTAACAGTGTTTAAAAAGACAAAAGAAAAAGTGTGGATTTGCAGAAATTGCGGTCATGTGCATGTTGGAAAAGAACCACCAGAGGTTTGCCCTGTTTGCGACCATCCAAAAGCTTACTTCCAAATTTTAAAAGAAGAGTTCTAATTGAAATTAACACAGCAGAAATGCTGTGTTTTTTTATTTTCTAGAACACAAATTTTTAAAAATCCTTGCAATCGCTTTATTGTCAGCAAAATCCTTTCAAAATAATCGCTGTGTTTATTTTTAAAATTTTTCAAAAAGCTTTTCTTTGCAGAAAAGTTTTTATTTTTTTGTTAAAATTTTTTAGTTTATATTATCGGAAGCCGAACTTGCTTGCAAGAGTGAGGCTGATGTTTATACAAATTATGTGAAGAGTGCGTGAAACGCACAAATTCGTAAGAATTTATTAAAATTTTATGATAGTAAAATTTTAACATCACATAGTTATATTATAATTACATAAAACAAATATAAAACAACTAATTTTATGCTTTTTATTGTCGAAATAATGCCGTTTTTGTTGTATTTAAAAATAAAGGAGTTTTTTTAATAAATAAATACTTTTTGTTTATCAACAGATTTCGACACAAATAATCTTTTTGCGCCAAAAATCTCTTAGGAAAATATGCTCATATATTGTAAAATAAAACCGTAATAAAAAAGGAGAGAAATATGAAATCAGATTTATTGAAAGCGTTGGCACTTAAAGCCAAAAATCGCTTGATAAACAAAAACAATAAGGAAGCACAAACAATCAAAACCGTTAAAATCGTTTCGGAAAATGATAAGGATTTTTACGATAAAGTCAAAACGCTGCTGCAAAGCGATGATTACAGCCTTAGTCCTATGAAGTTTTTGATGGATGAGAACAAACTTATGAAATTGGATGCAATTGGCAGAGAACGCTATTTGTTAGAGACAATTGACAAATACAACAAAGTTAAAAAATTGATTGATAAAGAAAATACAGCTGTATAGTTATGATTTAATAATTTAAATAAGTCTTTTAAGCAATTTAAATTTGTTATTATGCAATATGACAAATCTTTGCAAGACGTTTTAAATGTAAAAGCATACATAGCAGACTTTTTTAACATTAAAAATTTTTATTGTCTAGTTTTTAACAATTTATAAGCAAAAACCTTTAATTTGTAAAAAAAATATGCTATACTTTAGATATGGAAACAACTATTGCTGCAATTTCAACACCTTTAGGTCGTGGAGCGATAAGCATAATTCGGATGAGTGGTAAAAATTCTCTTCAAATCGCTTACAAGCTTTTTCAATCAAAAAAACTAGATTATGAAAAAATAGAACCCAACAAGCTTTATTTAGGCAATTTTTTCTTTGAAAATAACAAAGAAAAGTGTTTTATGGTATATTTTAAAGCTCCAAACTCATATACAGGTGAAGATGTCGTAGAATTTCAAATTCATGGTGGAATTTTGCTCACGCAAAAAATTTTGTCTTGCTTGATTGAAAAAGGCGCTCTTCTTGCAAAACCTGGGGAGTTTTCGCAGAGGGCTTTTGAAAACGGTAAAATTAGTTTGGATGAAGCAGAAGCTATAATTGGGGAGATAAACGCTGAAAGCGACGGTGAGCTAAAAGCTAATCTCAACCTTGCAAACGGTAAATTGAAAGAAAAAATTTTAAAAACCCAAAACGATCTTACAGAAATTTTAGCTCAAATTGAAGCCACTTTAGATTATCCAGAAGAAGATTTTGAGCAATCTGTAAAAGCTGTCATTTTTGAAAATATAAAATCAATAAAAAAAGACTTAAAAAAATATCTTTCTCAAGCCGAAAATTTGAAATATATAAATAAAGGCGTCAATATTGCTATTGTTGGCTCTCCAAATGTGGGAAAATCTTCTCTTTTAAATGCTCTTATTGGTCAAGACAAAGCTATTGTTACTGAAATCCCCGGAACAACCAGAGATATTGTCAATGAAAGCATTTTTTATAATGGAATTAAGTTTAATTTTATTGATACTGCCGGCATTAGAGATGCTGAAGACAAAGTTGAAAAAATTGGCATAGAAAAAAGTCAAAAAAGCATAGAAACCGCTGATATTGTGCTTTGCGTGATCGACGGAAGCAAAAAACTGCAAGCTTCTGATAAAAAAATCCTTGAAAAAGTTAAAAAGTATAACTATATTATAGTTGTCAATAAATCTGACTGCAAACGAGAAGTTCAACAATTTGAACAAGAAATCCAGGTTTCTGCAGTTAAAGAAGAAGGAGTTGAATCGTTAAAACAGCAAATTTTTAACAAATTATTGACAGACAACATTGATTTTAATCAAATGATGATTGTAAATGAGCGTCAGGCAGCCAACATTAAAGAAAGTTATTTGATTTGCAAAGAAATTCTTTTAAAACAAGAAGAAAGCATGGATATTGTTACAATGCTTATCAAAAATTTATGGAACAGTCTTGGAAAAATCACCGGACAATGCGAAAACGAGTCAATTATTGACCTTATTTTCTCAAAATTTTGTTTGGGGAAATAAAATTTTTTTAACTTTTTTACTATTAAATTAAAAAAATATCTTAACTTTTGTTAAGATATTTTTTAACAATCTTTATTCTCCTTTAGGGAAAATGATTACCTGTCTTTTTGGTTCGCTGCCTTTACTGAGTGTTGTAACTCGGTCGTCGTCTTGAAGGGCGGTATGAACAATTCTTCTGTCGCTTGGATTCATTGGGTCAAGTTTAATAAATCTTCCTGTTTTTGCCACTTTGTTTGCAAGGCGTTTTGCAAGCTGTGTCAAACTTTCTGCTCTTTTTTCCTTAAAAGCTCCAATATCAAGAAGTATTTTTTTGTCGCCTTTTTTTGACACTTGCTTCAAAAGAGTGTTTAATGCATAATATCCTTCTCCGCGATGTCCAATCACTTCGCCAAGATTTTCTCCGTTTACCATATAAGTGATATACTTTTCTTGTTCAAGGGTTGAAATTTCAACTTCTTTTCCTAAAATTTTGAAAAGCTCACTCAAAAACTCTTCTGGATCGCAATATTTTGAAGTTTTTTCTTCTTTTTCAGCTTCTTTTTCTTCTTTTTTCGCGATTTTTATCTTTTCTTTTTCTTCCTTTTTCTCTTCTTTGAGCTCTTCTTTAACAATTTTTTTAGTTTCCTTTTTTGCTTCTTCCGAAACTTCTTTTTCTTGCTCTTGTTTTACAAATTTTTTGTGTTTTTCATATTTTGGAAGAGCATCTTCGCTTATTGAAACCAAGACTTTCGCTTTTTTAAATATTCCGCCTTCGCTCAAAATTTTGATGTCAACATCTTCTCTCGGCGCTTTAAGCTCTAAAAGTGCGTTTTCTATAGCTTTTTCAATTGTTTTTCCAACAGCTTCAACACTTATCATTTTTATCCCTCCGTTTAAAATTTTCTTGTATAATCTATTTCAACTTTTTCTTCTTCTTTTTTCTTCTTCCGTTTGTCTATTGCATTCAATATCAAATTCTGTAAAGGCAATGTTATAGCGCTCATAAGCTGGCTTGTTAGCATATATATCGCAAAAACACTGTTATAGAATAATGCAAAAACTCCAAAGATCACAGGCATTATTATCATCAGCCATTTATTCTGTTTTGGTCCTGCAGTTTGTTTTTTTCTTCCTAGTCGGCTTGAAAGAATTATAGACAAAATACTTACTAAAATACAAAGAATTGGTAAAATAAAATAACCATTAACTCTGCTTTGTGTTTCTTGAAGCTTTGGAATAAATGCGTTATAAATTGTTTCTTCGCCTGCCTGCACATTGCTTTCGCCTATTTGGCCAACATATCCGCTATAATTCACAATAGATTGATTAAATGGACTGTCTGAAATCCAAATGTTATCAATCCATAAAAAGCTTTCTTTGTTTGACTGATATCTTGACACTATAAACTCTGCCGATGCATCAGTAACTGCATTTTTCAAAGTATATTTTTCTGTTTCTTCACTGCCTTCAACAACTGTTTCTCTTATTGTTATTTCATCAAAGTTGTTCAACAAATTGTTTAAATAATCATTTGTTGTAACTGTTTGAACTTCTTCACCCTCTTCTTCTGTTTGATATGAAAAGTCTGTTTTATACTCGCTTCTTGCAAGTTCTGTTTGTCCATTAAAAAGAATAATTTCCTTAGACTCTTCATCAATAACAAAAGAAATATTTTCAGGATTTTCAAAAATGCTTACATTTGAATTTTCTTGACTAATATAAACATTTGTAACTTCCAAAACATTTGCATAACTGTATTTTAAATAATCATAGCTTTCACTTATTCGGTAAGCTCCCATGGTGTTAAGGCCAGAAAACAAGGTAAAGAATATTGTCAAGTTTAACGCCATAAACAGCAGCATTAAAAAGCAACCGCCCATACTTTTGCTATTATATTTTTTGTAAACCTCGTTCTGCTTTTGTTTTAATAAATTTGGATCTTTTGCATATTTTTTGTTTATAATTTCCAGCTCAGGTTGCATTTTTGCTTGGACTGCAGACATCTTTTGTTGACTTCGCCTGTTAAACATGTCAATAGGTGTCCAAATCAGTTTAATAACAACTGTCAAAAATATGATTGCTAAAACATAGTTGTTTGTTACATTTTCAAACGCTCTGATAATGGTTATCCAAAAACCCGATGGCTCTGCTACAGACAATAAAAAACTTAAAATAGCCATTTTTGTTCTCCTTTAATATTTATAGGAACAGGGTCATATCCACAATTTTTATTCCAAGGCCCACATCTTAGAATTCTTTTAACACCAAGAATTCCACCTTTAAAAAATCCAAAATTATCAACGCTTTGAAGAAAATAGTTTGAACAACTTGGTGTAAATTTGCATTGATGTGGCAGAATTGGAGATAAACAATATTTATAAAAATAAACAGGTATTTTTAAGATATATGAAAAAGGATTTTTCAAATTTTGTTTTCCTCTTTATAAAATTTTTCAAACAACTTCTTTATTTGATTTGAAAGATCTTTAAAATCAAGTCTGCTTGCTCCTTCTCGAGCATATAAAACATAATTATATCTGTTTAAAGCAAGTTTTTCTTTTCTTACAATCTCTTTAAGTCTTCTTTTAAGTTTGTTTCTTACAACAGCTTTTCCTTGTTTCTTTGAAACCGAATAGCCAATCTTATAATTATCAAACTTGCTTTCAATATAGTAAAGAGTAAAGTTGTCTGTTGATTTTCTTTTTCCTTTACGAAATATATATGAAAATTGTTTATCTTTTTTAAGTCTATGGTCTGACCTTACTTTTGTGTTAAGCAGAGAGTTTTTTTCTTCCACGATTTCTTCTTCTTTTCAAAACATTTCTTCCGCTTTTGGTTTGCATTCTTTTTCTAAAACCATGAACTTTGCTTCTTTGTCTTTTCTTAGGTTGATATGTTCTTTTCATAATTGCCTCCTTTTTAAGTTGTAACTACTTTATTATAAAGAATAAAAGTGATTTTGTCAATTATAATATACATTTTTTATTTTACTAAATTTTATTATTTTGTCATATTTTTTCTGTTTAATGAATATATATTTTAGAAAGAGGTTAAAATGAACACGGTTATTTTGAGTAAAGTTAAAAATAAATTTAAGTCAAATAAAAAAATTCAAATTGCTATTGAAAGTGGAAACAACTCAATTTTGTTTATAGAACTTATAAAAGAAAAAGAAAAGGCTCAAACAATCTCAACAAAAACTGTTTCAAATCTGCTTAAAAGACTTGCAAATGGCTCTAATATGGAATTAAAAATAGATATTGGAAAGCTGAAAAAACTTGTAGATGAAAAACTTGAAATAATAGATTTGGTTGAAGAATTTGAAATCATCTATGATAAAGAAGAAAAAGAAGATTATTGGTTTTAATCTTCTTTTTTATTTATTACTGCTTCCCCAACCTTTATCTCCACGCTCAGACTTTATATTTAACAACTCTTCATAAGAAAGTTCTTCGACTTGCATCTTTTCAACCCTGTGTATAATTCCTTGAGCAATCGCTTTTTTTGTGTTGTAAACTATTGCGTTTTCTGATACGTCATATTTTTTTCTTAACTCTTCTTCATCAAGGTTTGAAAAAAACAGATCTCTGTCGTTTGCGTTTGTTATTGCAATTTTTATCTCTCCACGATATCCACTATCAATCACCCCTGCACTTTTTTTTATTCCTTTTGTTCCTGTGCTGGATCTTTCTTCAATTTGAAGATAAAAATTTGGACTGCATGCCCATGCCACACCTGTTGGCACCAACTTTGTTTGATTTGCCCCTATTTTTACAAAATCTTCATCAAAGCAGGCATAAATATCATATCCTGCATCTTCATCCTTTTTGCTTGGAATCACAGCTTTCTCCTTCAATTTTGCAAAATAAATCATATTTTCTTTTTCAAAATAATTCATAATTTTCTCCTATAAATATTTTATCATTTTTTTATTCTTTTTCAAAACGATATTCTTTAAATTTAAAACAAAAAAAACATTGAACTTAGTCAATGCTTTTTATTTTTAACCAATCACTCTAACTGGCAAGATGAGATACAAAAATTCATCTTCTTCTGTTGGAACAATCACGCAAGGTGATGAAGGTTGATTGAAACAAATTTTTACAAATTCGTTTGTGTTAACTCTCAAACTTTCAAGAAAATATCTTGGATTAAACGAAATTACCAAATCTTTTCCTGAAACATTTGCTGGTATGTTTTCTTTGATATTTCCAAGGTCACTGTTTGATGTTATGCAAATATTATTTTCTTTGATATCAAATTTCACAAAGTTGTTTTGAGACGTTTTTGAAAGAAGTGTTGCTCTTTCAAGAGCTTCTTCAAATTGTTCTTTGTTTATCACAACAAAAGTTTCATAATTCATTGGAATTATTTGTTTGTAATTTATATAATCTCCTTCCAAAAGTCTTGAGGTAACTTTTGTATCACCAAGATCAATCATGATAGTGTAGGTGTCAATATAAATATTTATCATTTCATCGCTATCATCAATCAGTTTTGAAATTTCACTCAAACTTCTTGCTGGCACAACTATTGACTTTTTGATGTTTGAAACAATGTTCTTTTTTACTCTTGCAAGTCTGTATCCATCAAGAGCTACTGTGCTGAGTTCATTCTTGTCGATATCAAAAAGCACACCTTTAAGAATTGGTCTTGAATCATCTGTTGCAACTGCAAAAATCGATTTGTTTACACAAGTTTTAAAATCCTTTTTTGTTATTCCAAAATATTGATTTGTTTCTATTTTTTTAAAACCAGGATACTCGATAGGGTTATAACATTGAATCATACTTTGGCTATCTTCGTATTTTATAACAAGTTGATTTTTTTCGTTTAAAGAAAGTTCAATTTCAGAATTTGTGAGTTTTTTAACAAATTCTGTGATAAAACGCCCTGGAACAACTGTTTCACCTTCAATTTTCACATCTGCTTTGATTTTTTTTTCAATTTAAAGCTCGCTGTCTGTGGCACTCATAGTCAAAGTTCCGTCTTCAGCAACAATCTTTATTCCTTCCAAAATTGGATTTGTGATTTTGTTTGAAATAGCTTTGCTAACTCTTAAAAAAGCTTCAGAAAGGTCAAGCCCTTGACAATTTACTAACATAAAAACATCTCCTTCTTACAAAAACAATTTTATCATAAATTAAAATTTTTATCAACATTTTTGGCTATTTTTTAAAATATTTTTTCGCCTTTGTTTTTGGGCAGATTTTTAAGATAACTTATTTTTTTATTTGATAAAATAATAATAATTTTAATAGTGAATGTATAAATGTGGATAACTTTTTTGTTTCACTATATATTGTGTTTTTATTGTATAAATTGCTTAAAAATTTTCTTTATTTTGAAAAACGAATTGTGGACAAGTTGTGGAACAATTTTTCATGTTATCCACTTGTCAACATCTTTTTGATTTCGCTGACAAAGGATTGAATTTTGTGTGAAGTTTTGAGTTGGTCAGAAATTTTATCACGAGAGTGCATGATTGTTGTGTGATCTCGTCCGCCAAATATTTTTCCGATTGAAACAAGAGGTATTTCAAGGATTTCACTTATCAAATAAATTGCAATCATTCGTGGTTCAACAACATCTTTGCTTTTCTTTTTTCCAACAATATCTTCTTTTGTAATGTCAAAATATTGACAAACTGTTGAAATGATTTGGTCGGGGTTTAAACCTTCATTTTTTTCTTCTTCAATCTGACCGTTGAAAGCTTCTCGCGCTTCATCCATGGTTGCTGAACGTTTTCCAATCAAGGTTGCCAAGAAATATACTTTTGAAAGCATACCTTCAAGTTCTCTGATATTGGTGTTTATTTTTTCTGCAATAAAATCGATCACATCATCATCAATAACGTATTTTTCAAGTTGACACTTTTTTCTTAAAATTGCAATTCTTGTTTCAAGATCTGGAGTTTGAATGTCTTGAATTAAACCACAAGTAAATCGTGATCGCAATCTGTCAGCCAAAGTTTCAATATCTTTTGGTGGACGGTCTGAAGAAATTATAATCTGTTTGTTATTCTGAAAAAGTTCATTGAAGGTGTGGAAAAATTCTTCCTGAGTGGAAGTTTTCTTTGAAATAAATTGAATGTCGTCAACCATTAACACATCAAGATTTCGATATTTTGTTCTAAATTCAAGAATAGCTTTGTTTTTAGTGTTTGAACCCAAACTTTCAATATAATCGTTTGCAAACTGCTCACAAGTTACATACATAACTTTAAGATTTGGGTTGAATTCGTGTATATAATTGCCTATAGCGTGCAAAAGGTGAGTTTTTCCAAGTCCAACACCACCGTAAATAAACAGAGGGTTAAATTTTTCGCCAGGGTGCTCAGCCACCGCTCTTGCTGCGGCATAAACAAACTGATTGCTTTTTCCAACTACAAAATTATCAAAAGTATATTTTGAATTGAAAGGATTTTTTGCAACTTCAACTTCTTTCTGAACTGTTTTTTCACCATGCAATTTGATAAATTCAATTTCTTCATTTGGGTCTAGAATTTCAATGTCAATGTTTTGACCAAAAATATCTTTGATTGCAGACGAAAGCTTTTCAAAATAGTTTCTCATAATCTGATTTTTTGCAGAAGAAGAATTTGTGGAAATAATCAATTTTTTGTTTTCTTCTGAATAATCTAAAACTTTCAGCGGTTTAAACCACATGATAAAAGAAACATTTGAAACGTTCAGTTCAAGTTTGTCAAGCACAGCTTGCCAAAGCGAAGTTAAGTCTTGCATAGTTTTCTCCTTAAGTAAGATTATAGATTTTAAAAATTATTTTGTCAACCACTTATGCCTTAAGCAATAGGTTTGGTTTTTGGAAGATTTTTTCCTCTAGGATATAATTTTGGAGTATTCTTTAACTTTAATAGATATAAAATTTTTCTCAACGATAAATATTCTTTAATCTCAAACTCTTCAATCCTTTCAATTTTGCCACCCAAAACTGAAATAGCTTTTTCAGAAGCAGCAAGTTCTTCTTCAAGCTTTTGAGATTTATACATAACAGCATATCCTCCAACCTTTACTAGCGGAAGCAAATATTCAGACAAAGTGGGAGTTTGAGCAACAGCTCTTGAAAGAGAATAATCAAACTTTTCAAAATTTGATTTTGCAAAGTCTTCAACGCGAGCATGAATGGCAGAAATGTTTTTTAATGATAAAAGAGTTATGACTTGATTTAAAAAATTAACTCTTTTGTTTAACGAATCAACCATAACTATTTTTAAGTCGTCTCTTAAGATTTTTAATGGAATTGCAGGAAAACCTGCACCAGAGCCAACATCAACAACCAAACTGTTTTGTTTAAAATTCTTGTGTGGTAAGACACTGTCAATAAAATGTTTATAAACAACTTCTTCAAAGTCGGTGATCGCCGTCAAATTAAACTTTTGGTTTTCTTCAATCAAAAAATCGTAAAACTGCAAAAACTTATCAATCTGAGTTTCATTCAAATTGATATTGTATGAACTGAATGCTTGTTTTAAGAATTCTCTTTTATCCATTGTTTTCCTTTGCAAATTTTTTCACCAAAACGCTTAAAACTGCAATATCGGCAGGCGAAACGCCAGAGATGCGAGACGCTTGACCAATATTCAAAGGTTTGATTTGATCAAGTTTTTCAGCTGCTTCAAGTCTTAAGCCGTGATATTTTTTGTAATCAAAATTTTGAGGTATTAAAATCTTTTCGTTTTTCTTAAATTTTTCAATTTCTTCTTCTTGTTGTTTTAAATAGCCTTCATATTTGACCATAATATTCATTTCGTTGATGATTTCATAGTCAAAGTCTTTAAAAATTCCAAATTTATCATTGATTTTAAAAGCGTCAATATTGCTGCGTTTAAGTATTGTTTTGACTGAAATGCTTTCCTTCGGCACACTTTCGCCATTTTCTTCAAAAAAAGATTTTATTTCTTCTGGTTTAAATTTTTTCGAGAGCAAAGTAAAAATTTTTTCAAGAGATTTCTTTTTATTTAAATATATTTGCCAGCGTTCATCACTTACAAGACCAACGCTTCTGCCAATTTCAGTCAGTCTTAAGTCGGCATTATCTGAGCGTAAAAACAACCTGTATTCAGCTCTTGAAGTCATCATTCGATAAGGCTCGTTTGTTCCTTTAGTTACAATATCATCAATCAGCACACCAATATAGCCATCGCTTCTTTTCAAAACAAGTTCTTCCTTTCCTTCAAGGCAAAGCGCCGCGTTTATGCCAGCAATAATGCCTTGAGCTGCAGCTTCTTCATAACCTGAAGTGCCATTGATTTGACCTGCAAAATACAGGTTTTTATGATTTTTAAGTTGAAGAGTTGGAAGAAGTTGTGTTGGCTCAATGCAATCATATTCAATTGCATAACTGTCTCTCATGATTTCAGCATTTTCAAGCCCTGCAACAGAGTGGATCATTTGCTCTTGCACATCAACAGGCATAGAAGTTGAAAAACCTTGAATATACACTTCATTTGTTGACAAACTTTCAGGTTCCAAAAAAAGTTGATGACGCTCTTTGTCAGCAAAACGAACAATTTTTGTTTCAATTGAAGGACAATATCTTGGTCCAACACCTTTGATAAGACCAGAAAAAACAGGTGCTCTGTCAAGATTGTTTTTTATTATTTCATGAGTTTGATTGTTTGTATATGTTAAATAGCATACAGCTTTATTGTTAGGATTTGTTTTTGTCAAAAAAGAAAAATTTTGGATGTTTTCTTCGCCGTATTGAACTTCCAGTTTTGAATAATCAATGCTTCGACCGTTGATTCTGGCAGGAGTTCCTGTTTTAAAACGCAAAAGTTTTATGCCAAGATTTTTCAAGCTGTCTGAAAGTTTTTCTGCGTTTGAAAAGCCGTTTGGACCACTGTCTTTTGTGTAAGAACCAATGATAATTCTGCTTTTTAAATAAACTCCTGTGGCAAAAACCACTACTTTTGCATTATATTTTTGACCAACAGCAGTTTCAACAGTTATGCTGCCATCTTTATTTTCAGTTATAGAGATTGCTTCACCTTGTCGCAAAAAAAGATTTTCACACTCTTCAAGAGTTTTTTTCATCTGGTTGTGATAATCAATTTTGTCAGCTTGAGCTCGCAAACTTTGCACAGCGGGACCTTTTCCACGGTTGAGCATTCGAAGTTGGATAAGCGTTTTATCTGTGTTTACCCCCATTTCTCCGCCGAGAGCATCAATTTCACACACTAGTTGACCTTTTGCTGTTCCTCCAATTGACGGATTGCACGCCAAAAAAGCCACTGCGTCTAGGTTCAGTGAAAGAAGTAGTGTTTTGTGTCCTTTTCGTGCAAGGGCTAGAGCTGCTTCACAGCCAGCGTGTCCTGCACCAATGACAACGGCTTCAAATTTTTCTGTATTTTCCATAATTGCTTTTTTATTATACAACACTTTTTGAATTTTGACAATAAAAAAGTCTTCCTATTGAAGACTCATTTCAGTTTTTCAAGCAATGTTTTTTGGCTTTTGATCAACTCTTTATCTTTTTTCTCATTTTCTTCTTCAACAATTTCAGTTTCTTCAATCTCTTGACTTTCAACTTCAAACGTTTCGCTCGGGATATTTAAATTTGAAAGATAATCATACAATTTGTCAAGATTGTTTCCGTTTAAATCAAGATAAAAGCATCTCCCTTCATACACGCCAGCATTGCCTCTGATAAGGTTTATTCCATATTGACTCTGCGTTATATTGACAAGCAAACTGTCAAAAGGCATTTCGCTGGCAGCCATTGTTTTGTCAAAAACAAATTCAATCCAAAGCCCAGACTTCATAGATTCTTTGGTGAGATTATCAATGCTCACAGCAAAAGCAGGCATCGAATAACTTTTTTCAATCGCATCAGAAAAAAGTTGATCAATTTGAGATTGGTCGTTTTCTGATAAATAAACTTGTTGTCCTTCCTTATAAAAAACAATCATATCTGCCTCGCGAAACAAGTCTATCACATTTGCAACAGACGAACAAAACAAAATTGGAAAAATCATCATAAAAAACAAAACTTTTTGCATAAAAATCCTTTGCTTTAGTTTGAAACAAGATTTTCTTTTTATGCGTTTCGTTTGAAAACATTATTTTTTATAAAAATATTGTCAGTATATTTTAAAAAGTAATATATATTGATATGATCAGAGACTATAACAGAGAAAAAGCGGTAGCCTATGCTCAAAAGTGGGCACTTGGCGCAAATCCAGAATTCTATCATTTTGGAGGGCTGGGCGGCGACTGCACAAATTTTGTATCGCAGTGTCTTCTTGCAGGTCAGGCAGAGATGAACTATAGCAGCAATGGCTGGTTTTACATAAACTCATACAATCGCTCAGCAAGCTGGAGTGGAGTGAATTTTTTGCAAAATTTTCTTTTAACAAAAGATCGTGTTGGACCGTTTGGTGAAGTGAAAAATCTTGAAAGTTTGGAGAAGGGAGATTTGATTTTTTTAAGACAAAATCCTTTAAGATTCAATCATTCAGTCATCATTTCAAAAATTGAAAACGGACAAATTTTTGTCTGTGCACATTCTGACGATTCTCTTGACAGATCTCTTTCAACTTATAATTTTATAGAGCTTCAAGCAGTTCACATCATTGGAACAAAAACTTTATAATAAAAACAATTTTGTTGTTTTCATTTGACTTTGCTTTACTCAAAATTGTATAATCTTTTTGCAAAAGGAGAGATTATGAAAACAGCAGAAAAAATCATTGAAAAACAAGATGCTTGGCACCTTTTTAAAGGGGAAAAGTGGAAAAATGAGATAAATGTTTCTGACTTTATTGACAATAACTATAAAGAATACAAAGGAGATGACTCCTTTTTAACACCAAAAAGCAAAAAGACGGCAAAAGTTTGGGCAAAATGCGAAAAACTTTTGAAGGAAGAACTTAAAAAAGGGCTTTTAGATGTTGACACAAAACATATTTCAGGCATCAACAGCTTTGATGCGGGATATATTGACAAGAAAAATGAAGTTGTTGTTGGGCTTCAAACAGATGCTCCTCTTAAAAGGATTGTCAATCCTTATGGCGGGCTAAGAATGGTTCAACAAGCTCTTAAAGCTTACAATCGTCATTTTGACAAAAACCTTGAAAGCATTTTTACAAACGGAGTGAGAAAAACTCATAACGATGGCGTTTTTGATGCATACACACCAGAAATCCGAAGGGCAAGAAGCGCTGGGCTTATCACAGGGCTTCCAGATGCTTATGGCCGCGGAAGAATTATTGGAGATTATCGCCGAGTTGCACTTTACGGCATCGACAGACTTATTGAAGAAAAAAAGAAAGACCTTATCAGCGAGCAAATGACAAAAATTGACGGCGAAGAGTCAATCAGGCTTCGCGAAGAAGTCAACGAGCAGATCAAAGCGCTTGGAAAAATAAAAGATATGGCAAGCCGTTACGGATTTGATATATCTCAACCAGCAAGAAATGCTCAGGAAGCTTTTCAATGGACATATTTTGCCTACCTTGCCGCCGTTAAAGAAAACAACGGTGCAGCAATGAGTTTGGGTAGAACTTCAACCTTTCTTGACATCTATCTTGAAAGAGATATGAAAAAAGGTTTGATCAACGAAGAACAGGCTCAAGAACTTGTTGATCAGTTCACAATCAAACTTCGTCTTGTAAGACATTTAAGGACTCCTGAATATGACGAGATTTTCGGTGGAGATCCAACTTGGGTTACTGAAAGCATTGGCGGAATGCTTGACGACAAACACAGTTTGGTTACCAAAAACAGTTTCAGATTTTTGCATAGTCTTATCAACCTTGACCCATCTCCAGAACCAAACTTAACAGTTTTGTGGTCAAACTTATTGCCAATGAATTTCAAAAAATATTGTGCAAAAATTTCAATTCTTACAGACAGCATTCAATATGAAAGTGATGATGTGATGCGTCCAATCTATGGGCACGACTATGCCATCGCTTGCTGCGTTTCTGCAATGAAAGTTGGCAAACAAATGCAATTTTTTGGGGCAAGATGCAACTTGGCAAAATCATTGCTTTACTCAATCAATGAAGGAAAAGACGAAAAAAGTGGAAAGCTTGTTGTTGAAGGCGTTAAGTCAATGCCAGACAAGGTTTTGAAGTATGAAAAAGTCAAAAAAGCATATTTTGAAGTGCTTGATAAAGTTGCAAAAACCTATGTTGATGCAATGAATATCATCCACTACATGCATGACAAATATGCCTATGAAGCTGGACAAATGGCACTTCACGACACAAATGTTGAAAGGCTTATGGCTTTTGGTGTGGCAGGGCTTTCGGTGGCAACAGATTCTCTTTCTGCCATCAAATATGCCAAAGTATCGCCAATAAGAAATGAACAAGGAGTTGCTGTTGATTTCAAAATTGACGGCGACTATCCAAAATACGGCAATGATGATGACAGGGTTGACCAAATTGCAGTCGAAATTGTGCAGCATTTTATTGCAAGCTTGAAGAAAAACAAGCTTTATCGCAATGCAAAACACACACTGTCTGCGCTTACCATCACATCAAATGTTATGTATGGCAAAAAAACAGGCAACACTCCAGACGGCAGAAAGGCAGGATGTCCGTTTGCTCCAGGGGCAAATCCAATGCACGGACGAGACAGTTCGGGGGCTCTTGCATCACTCAATTCAGTTGCAAAAATTCCATATTGCGATTGCTGCCAAGATGGAGTTTCAAACACCTTCTCAATAGTGCCAAACGCTCTTGGGCATGACGAGAAAGAAAGGGTTAAAAACTTGGTAGGCATTTTGGATGGATATTTTAAGCAAGGCGCTCAGCACATCAATGTCAACGTTCTCAATCGTGAAAAACTTATTGACGCTATGGATCATCCAGACAAATATCCAACCCTTACAATCAGAGTTTCTGGCTATGCTGTCAACTTTAACAAACTTTCTCGTGCTCACCAAGAAGAAGTTATTGCAAGAACTTTTCATGAAAGGATAAAATAATGGATCAATTTCTTCAAGAGATCAATTCTTGGCAAAGAAATGTTTTTGTATTTGATTTTGACGGGACTTTGCTTAACAGTGAGCCCTGTCATTTTCTTTCACACAAAAAAGTGATTGAAGAGCTTTTTCCAGACAAGATTTTTACAAAAGAAGATTTTAAAAGGTTTATCGGGAAAAGGGATGTTGATATTTTTGAAGAGATTTCCGCTTGTGGCAATATTGACAAACAAAAAGCAATGGCAGACAAGCAAAAATATTCTCTTACCATGCTAAAGAAAAAAGACGTCAAAATCTTTGACTATTTCTTTTCAATCACAAAAGCTTTTCCAAACGCTCATTATTTTATAGCTTCAAATCAAGATGAAAACACAATAACAGAGGTTTTGAAAAGCAAAAAAATTTACAAATTTTTTGACAAAGTGTTTTCAATGCCTTCATTAAACTTAAAAAAAGATCAATTTTTGAAAAAAATAAAGCATTTTATCAATTTTTCACCTGAGCAGATTGTTTTGTTTGAAGATTCTTCTTCCACATTATCACTCGGCAAACATTTAGGGGTGAAAACAGTTGGAATTAAAAACGATGTCAACACAGATCAAAAATTTGATTGCGACCTTGTCATTGATTGCACACAGAAAGAGATCTTGGGAAAAATAAATAGCATTGAAACTATGGGGCTGGTTGATGGGCCAGGAATAAGATTTGTCAGTTTTTTGCAAGGCTGTCATTTAAGGTGCAAATATTGCCACAACCCTGAAACGTGGGCGATGGATGGGCAAAGCGAAGAACTTTCAGCAGCAGAGCTTGTAAAAAAAATAGAGCGGTATAAAAACTATTATGGGCAGGACGGCGGAGCAACCTTTTCTGGTGGAGAACCTCTTTTGCAGCCGCAATTTTTGCTGGAATGTTTAAGACTATGCAAGCAAAAAGCAATAAATACAGCACTAGATACAGCAGGTGTGGGGTTTGGCGACTATGACGAAATTTTAAAATATGTTGACCTTGTGATTTTGGATGTCAAGGCGGTTGACGAAAAAGAATATTTTGAATTGACTGGTCAGCCAATAAAATATTTTAAGCAGTTTTTGCAAGCTGTGCAAAAAAACGGCAACAAACTTTGGCTGCGGCAAGTTATTGTGCCAGGCATAAACGATGACAAACAGCACATTTTGAAACTCAAAGAGTTTGCCGAAAAGCTCAAGAATGTTGAAAAAGTTGAATTGTTGCCTTACAAAACCATTGGCGTTCATAAATATCAAGACTTGAAAATACCATATCGCTTGAAAGATGTGCCAGAAATGGACGAAGAAAGATGCAAAAAGCTTGAAGAACTTTTGAAATAAAAAACAAACCAAAAACGGTTTGTTTTTTCTGTGTTGCTTGAATGTTCAGTTTAGTTTTTGCAAAATCTTTTTCATGCGCTTTATTGGCAAAGGGCTGGTCTGCTCGCTGATATTTTTGTCAACACGCAAAACAAGAGCTTTTGTTGGAGTGTTTTCTTGCCCAAGCGGAACGAGCACCAGGTCGTTTTGACAAACATCTTTAAAAGGACAGATAAACCAGTACGGACGGCCTTTTTCAAAACCTTCTTGTATTTCGACCTTTGCAAAATCATAGTTTTTGTTTAGCTTAAGCTCTCCGCCAGAAAGTGAATGAATCATAATTTCTCCTATACTAAGAATAGTTTGTAAAAACAAAAAAGTCAAACAAGTTTTCTTTTTGCTTTTACAAAATTTGCCGCTGTTAAAAGAAAAATTTTGCTTTATCATTATTTTATAAAACAAAAAAAACGAAGAAAATTCTTCGTTTCATTATTTTGGTAGCAGCAACTGGGACCTTACCCTAAAAATCTGACGATTTTCAGGGAACCCGGACGAACCGTTTCACTGGTTCGATCCTTAAAAGGTAATAAATGAACTAAAAAAACGAAGAGGAAGTCTTCGTTTTATTTGGTAGCAGCAACTGGGATCGAACCAGTGACCTCAAGAGTATGAATCTTGCGCTCTAGCCACCTGAGCTATGCTGCCAAAGAAGAGGGATATCCAAAAGGATACAAACAAGATTATATTCATTTGGTCAAGAAAAGTCAATGATTTTTTGCAACAAAAAACAAAAAATGGTCGCTTTCGGCAAAATACAACCTTTTTAAGACGCTCTCAACCTATTGCAGCGTCAATTTATTTTGAAAAAATTTTAAATTTTAATATAATATAAAAAAGGAGAAATTATGTTATACGAAAAAATTAAACAAGCAAACATTCAAGCAATGAAAGACAAAGACTCTGTGGCAAGAAGCATCTATAGCGTTCTGCTCAACAAAATTATGCTTGAAAATATCAAGAAAAGAGAAAAGGGTGGAGAGGTCGAAGACGCAGACATCTCCAACATTTTGCAAAAGACGATAAAGGAACTTAGTGAAGAAAAGGAAAATTATGCAAAGGTGGGCAACAGCGAAGAAGTGACGCTTATTGAAAAACAGATAGAAATTGCTTCAAGCTATTTGCCAAAAATGATGAGCAGAGAAGAAATTGCTCAGGAAATCAATTCTCTTCAAGACAAATCAATTCCAACTGTCATGAAGCACTTCAAACAAAACTTCAATGGCAAATGTGATATGAGGCTTGTTCAAGAAGTCTTAAAAGGTCTTCAATGAAAATCTGGGCGATAAGCGATCTTCATCTTTCTGTCAACAATCCAAAGCCGATGGATATTTTTGGGCCGGCGTGGGATGACTATGTTGACAATGTTTTTGCTGACTGGAAGGTGAAAGTTGAAGAAAACGACATAGTGCTTATGGCAGGCGATTTTTCTTGGGCGATGAGGCTTGAAGAGGCAAAAGCCGACTTTGATTTGCTGAAAGCTTTGCCGGGCAAAAAAATCATCATCAAAGGCAATCACGACTATTGGTGGAGTTCAATTTCAGCGCTTCGAAAAATCTTGCCAGAAAACTTTTATGCGCTTCAAAACGATGCACTTAAGTTTGAAAACTGCATTTTTTGTGGCACTCGAGGATGGCTTTTGCCAGACGAGAATTTTTCGGCAGAAAATCAAAAAATATATGACCGCGAAATTATCAGGCTTGAAATGAGTTTGAAAAAAGCGCAAGAACTGAAAACTGATAGCGAAAAAATTTATTGTCTTCTTCACTATCCGCCAACCACTCCAGCAAAATTAGACACCGGCTTTACAAACCTTATTGAAAAATATGGAGTTTGCAAAGTTGTTTATGGGCATCTTCATGCAAAGAAAAATCCTGAACTGTTATACGAAAAAAATGGCATTCAATACTATTTGACTTCCTGCGACATGGTGGGGCAACAACTTGTTTTGATTGACAAGGTTTAATTTTGCAAGTTTTTGGAAAGAATTGATTGACTTTTGCAAGCTTTTATTGTAAAATTTTTTAGCTTAGAAATACGGAGAAAAAATGAAAAAGAAATTTTTAAAATTGTTTACAATGATTTTTGCAGTGGCACTGCTTCTTACAGGTTGTGCAACTGTCAGCGATATTTTTGATGAAAACGGGCAACCTTACTATTTTGAAGAAGTTGTTCATTTTGGTGGGCAAATTGCTCAGATTGGCGATTATCTTTATTTTGCAAACGGCTATAGCGACTCATCGGCAGAAGAATTTGATTATGGTGCGGCTTCACAGACAGGATATCTTGCAAGATTGAATTTGGGTCAATCCTTCACTTTTGACGACGATAGGGCTGACACAAACAATTCAAGTCCGCTTGGCAGCGAAAAGGTTTCTGACCGTTTTGTTGGCTATCAAAATCAAGATATGTTTGTTTATGGCTCTTATATATATTTTACTTCAACAAACACTCACAGAACAGATGAGCTGCAAAACGACTATAGCAGAGTTACTCTTTTAAGAGTCAAATTTAATGGAGATGGCTTGCAAGAAATTTACACAACTCGTTATGACGACAATTCTCAGATCACAGTGCAAAAGGGCTCGGATGGAAATTATTACTATGTCATTTGTGCTCAAAACAGCGAAGAAGAATATCAACTTTCTTCTATCCGAATAGGCGACAGCCTTGGCGAGAACACAATTTTGGCTGAAAATGTTGAAAGTTACGCAATCGCAGACGAAAATTCTTCTTTAAAAAATGTTGTTTACGCAGCAACAAATGATGACGGCGAAATAGAAATCAAAGCAGTCGATTTCGCAAATGGTCAAATTACGGATTATTCATATCCACAAGCTGCAGAACTGACTTTGCTTGACAGATGTGGAGATGTTGTGTTCTATAGTTTGGATACAGACGTTTCGGATGTTGAAGTTTATCAAAAAAACATCACTCAGTCAAACAACTTTGACGCAACTGGAAGATTTTACTCAGACGATTCAATTTCAAATGTGATTGCAACTGAAGAAGGTTTTGCGTTTATCACAGAAAACGGTTCTTTGGTGTATAAGACTTTAAGCGGTGCAACCAAAGTTTTGATTTCTTCAGACACAACTTTTGATGTGCTGTTTGAGCAAAATGGTTGGATTTATTATTCAACTTCAACTCAAATAAGCAGAGCTAGCGTTTTGAGCGGCGAAGTTGAAACAGTTGTCAGCATGAGCTCAATCATTTCAGGCACATATGGACTGAGCGATGGATACATCTATTTCTTTGCTCAAATTGAACAAACAGAAGATGACAGCTCCGATTCAGAAGAAGTTGATGAAAACTATTATCTTTACAGAGCTTCACTTTCAGGCAACGGCAGCTATCAGCTGATAGGCAAGAGTTTGTAACAATTTTAGACAAATTTCTGAAAGCAAAGGCTTTCGACAAATTTCTACAAAAATAATCATAACTCGGCAAAAACTGGCAGGGGTTATGATTTTTTTTTACAAAAAATTGTGTTATCTTTTATTTGTCGCAATTGAAAGAGCGAGAAAGGAGTGCAAAATGGAAAATAAAATAAAAATTTACTTAGCAGACAATTCAGAAGACAAAACTCTTGAACAATACTTTTCAGAAAACCAAAAATTTGCTTTAGTCGGCAGCGGCGTGGTGGGACAAACCGTTGTCAAAGAAGTGGTGCAGTCAAAACCTGATGTGCTGGTGATGGAAATTATGCTGTCAGGCATGGATGGTTTTATGGTTCTTTCTTCACTTAAAAAACAGATGAAAGAAAACCTGCCAAAAATAATATTCATATCAAATCTTTCTCACAGCGGGTTTGTGTCAAAAGCCATCAAAGAAGGCGCAAGCTATTTTATGGTAAAGCCAATCTTGCCTGAAAATTTGGCTGAGCGCATTGAAAACATATTGGAAGAGAAGCCTGTTGAAAGCAAAGAAGAAAAACAGCTGGATGAAAAAATCTCCAATATTTTTATCAGCATCGGGATTCCTGCACACATCAAAGGGTATCAATTTTTAAGAGAAGCTGTCAAGCTTGCTGTTGAAGAGCCTGAAATCATTGGTTCTATCACAAAAAAACTTTACCCAACAATCGCTGAAAAGTTTGAAACAAGTTCCTCAAAGGTTGAAAGAGGAATGCGCCATGCAATCGAAGTTGCGTGGAACAGGGGGAAGATTGAAAACATAAACACTCTTTTTGGCTTGAAAATTTACAGCAGCAATGAAAAGCCAACAAACGGCGAGCTTATTGCTTTGATCGCAGACAAAATGATTATGGAAGGCTAAATGCTTGAATTAAAAGACAAAATTGTGTAAAATATTGACGGAGAAAGTTTATGTGGGTGATAAATCTTAAAGAAAACTCTCCGCCACTCGACCTGGCACTTGCTCAAGTTGAAATTGAAATCGAACAGGCAAGTTTTGCAGGCGAAAGAGTTTTAAAAATTTTGCATGGCTATGGCTCTCATGGCAAAGGCGGGGTGATTTTGACTGGAAGTCGCAAACTATTGTCTGAAATGAAAAAGAAAGGTCAAATTCAAGATTTTTTCTTTGGTGATAAATGGAACAATTTTGATGAAAAGACAAAAAAATTGATCATGCAAACAAAAGCGCTTGCAGACGATGAAGATTTAAACAAAAACAATCCAGGTATTACGATTGTTGTTTTAAAATAATTTTCTTTTAGATTGCCTAAAAGAAAATTTTTTATTATAATATCATTATGAAATGTTCAGACTGCCCAAGATTTTGCCAGGTTGACAGACAAAAAGAAAAAGGTTTTTGTCTTGCACAAAACAAAATTGTGGTTTCAAAAATAATAGAAAATTTTATGTGGGAAGAGCCTTGCATAACAGGGGAGAAAGGCACTCTTGCCATATTTTTGGCAGGCTGTAATCTGAGATGCAGTTTTTGCCAAAACTACAAAATTTCGCATCAACTTGTGGGGGACGAGTTTTCTCCAGCTCAGTTCAGACAAAAACTTGAAAGCTTTTGTTTAGAAAATTATTCTGCCCTTGAGCTTATCACACCAACACATTTTTCTTCACTTTTGTTGCAAGCTTTTGAAGGTTTTGATTGCCCCATCCCTGTTGTTTGGAACAGTGGTGGATATGAGAACGAGCAGACGATTGAAAAAATCGCAAAATTTGTTGATGTTTTTTTGCCTGATTTTAAGTATAGCGACAACACGCTTGCCAACAAGCTTTCGCTTGCTCCAAATTATTTTGAAGTGGCAACAAAAGCAATTTCAACAATGGCTCGGCTCAAGCCAAACATCTGGCAAAACAACAAACTCAAACAAGGAGTGCTCATCCGACATCTTGTTTTGCCGCAAAATGTGCAAAACAGTATCGGCGTTTTGAATGCAATAAAAAAAGAGGTCGATCGTCCATTGATATCTCTTATGAGTCAATTTATTCCTTTTGGCAAGCCTTTTGACAGAAAACTTTTGCCGCTGGAATATAAGATTGTTGTAAGTCATGCAAAAAAGCTTGGCTTAAATCATGGCTACATTCAAGATCTTGAAAGTGCAAAATCTGAGTTTGTGCCAAAATTTTAAGGTTGATTTTGTTTGACCTTTAAGACTTTTTGTTATATACTGATACTATCAGAAGTCAAACTTGCTTGTAAGAGTGAGCCTGAAGGTTGTGCATACTATGTGATAAGTGGGTGATAGCACACAAATCTCGTCAGAATTTATAAGATTTTATATTAATAAAACTTTATCATCACATATAGTTAGGGGGGGGGAGAATGGATAGAACTCGAAACGAGAGAATGAAAAAAAGGTTGAACTTAAACAGATTTTTGGCTCTTTTTGCCTCTCTTTGCGTGGCTGCAAGCGTGGTGCTGTATTTTGTTGGTGGCATCAACCCCTGGTATTGTCTTATAATAGAAAGCTATTTTATCGGAATTATTTTTTTGCTGAACACCTCCGTTCAAGAAATCAAACACGGCGCACCGCTACCAATTTTGAATGCTGTGCTAGGGGTTTTATTCTTTGGCTGCACCGTCTTTCTGATTGCTTATGGTTTTACTGCCGGATTTTTAACATTAAATTTTTAAACAAAAAAAACGCTCTTTTGAGCGTTTATTTTTTTATGCCTTCAATTCTGTAAATGAAAAAGGTGGAATCTGAAGCTCCAGTTGCAGAGGTGAAGGTGCCTGTGCTTGCTGAATAGGTGTATCTTGCATAAGAACCAACTTGTATGCGGTTGAGAGCAGGTTCCATTGCAAAAAGAACTTTCAACACGCACAGGATGATTGGGTTTGGGCCGGCAGCAAACAAAGTGATGTCTGCTAGTTTTCTGTTGTGCACCCGCACTTCTTGAATGCAGTTTGAACTGAAAAGTCTGGCATATATTCTGATCGTGTGATAAGGCGAGAAGTCAAAAGCGAAAAAGTTGGCGCCAACCATGCCGCTGGTAAATCCGCGATTCACATCAGCATCAGTGCTTGACATATCATAGATCACATCGCAATCTTCAAGCTTTGCATTTGCAATCTCATCCTCAAGCTGTTGAATGCTTGACGAAATTGTTTCAACACTTTGTGATAGAGTTGTAAGGGTTTGAGTTTGAGAGCTGCTCAAAGTGTTTAAAGCTTCAATATCATCTTCCATCGTGTTGATTTTGGTGGCTGATGCAGCAGCTTGGTTTGAAACGGCCACCACATCATCATTCAAGTCGCTTGCTGTGCTCAGAGCTTGGGTTGCTTTTGCATCAACGGAAGAGAGAGAGTTTGAAAGTTGAATGATTGAGCCAGAATTGCCATCGACAACTTGGCTTATTGTTGTGAGGTTTGAAGAAATGTCGTCCAGCTCTTCTTGAGCACTCGATAAGCCGCTCTGCAGATTTGAAACTGTTGAAGACAAACCTTGAGCAGTGGTGTTTGCTGCATTTGCAAGAGAGGTGGCTGCTTCCATTTGCGACTGCAATGTTTCAATTTGCTCAACTTGTGAGTTCAATTGCTGCTTTATTTGAGTTATTTCTTCAGCAGAAGAACCGCCAATCAACTCTTCAAGCTTTGGTATGACTTTTTTGATCAAATACCAGACTTCTTTTTTTAATTTTTCAAGATCGTCAAAAATATTGTTGATATTCATAAAAAACTCCTTTTATTATGATTTTAAAAAGGAGTTTTTTCAAATTCAATCTTTGCTGCCAGATTTTTTCTTTTTCTTTTTGATAAACAGCAGCGACAAAATGATGGTTGCAACCGCCACAATGATTGTTATGCCAACAATCAGCGTTGCGCTTATGCCGTCAGGTTCAATGTCTGCTTTTAACATATAGCCGTTGTAAAGGCTGCCATCTTCCAAAACAATTTGCACGGCCACAAAATCTCCTTCAGAGTCAAACCCTTGGTATAAAAACACTCTTTGACCTGCAGAAGCTTTGTAAGATGTTGGCTCAAATTCAAGGTTGTAAATGACGGCATTGTCAGTTCTGACATAACCGTTAAAGGAAGGATACACTTCAAAGTCGTCTTTGTTTGAGATGTAATATTTATAAATATAACCCACTTGCCCCTCTGCAGTTTTAACAAGAGCAAAGTCATCTTCTTCAACAAGAAGGGTGAGTGTTTGACCAAAATCAAGCACCAGATCGATGTCGCCAGCCTGCACTTTTTCGCTTTCAAAAGAAGGCTCTTCATAAAGAAAGCATGACGAAGCAATCACTTCAACAGGTGCTGAACTGACAGCCATAGACGAGAATAAAAACATGATGGAAAGCAGCAAATTCATATAAGAATTATCACACAAACAAACAAAATTGTCAAGAAAAGCAAAAAAAATTATCCACATTTTTCACGCCAATTGTGGATAAAATGTGGATAACTCTGTGGATAATTAGCAGAATTTGGTCGTTACTAGCAAAAACAAAAGAATTTTGAGTGATTTCCAAAGGTTTTTGTTTTTTTGAAACAGGCATTTTGGCAAATTTTAAGCCAAAATTCATAATTTTTTTGGTCGGATCATAAATATTAACATGAAAATTTTTTGTTTTAAACTTAAAACTGTTTTTGCAGCAACAGCGTTTGCTTTTTGCCTAAGCAGCCTTTTGCTTGTGTATAAGGTGCTTGTTTTGTTTTGCTCCTAAAGTTTTTGTTTAACAAAACTTGTCGTGTCGCTTCAGACAAGGCTGTTAAGCAGTGAAGATAAAAAAAGCCAAAGAAAAAAGCATATCGGTTGATATGCTTAAGTTTTCATCTTATAGATAACAAGGATTTTCAATTTTGTCCCAAATATTTCGGACATATTCATTCCCTATTTTTGCATTTTGAACAAAATCTTCTTTGTCTTTGAAATATATTGTGCCATATGGCTCGGGACCCCAACTAAATTCTATTCCATTTTCGCCATATCTAAATAGTGAAAAACCTATATTCTGATAATCAAATCCTGTTTCGCCATAATGTTCAAATGCTTCAAGAAAATCGTCTAAATCGGGATTCATGGGTTTGTTTTCTTTATATAATTTTTTTGCTTTGTTTAAAGAGGCTAAGTTTGAAAATATAACATTATCAGGAAACTCGCTGTATATTTTGCCATTATACCACCCACAATTTGAGCATTCTCCCTGGTCATAGATATCAGCCATATATTTATGATCGCAAACTGCACACTTTTTTTCGAAAATTTTATCATATATATTTGTATTTTTCATTTTTACCTTTTTTATTGCAACCAGTATTTGTCGGTAGCGTCATTCCAAATATCTTTTAAAAGTTTACCATCGACCTTGGCATTGTTTTTGAAATCTTCATCATTGTTAAAAAGTGTTGTTTCTTTTGTTTTAGAATTATAAAGACGAATTATAAGATTTTTATTTTTATCATTTACAATTTCAACAGCATAATATGTTCCATTATATTCAAATTGCATTTCACTATAAAAGAACAATGCTTCAACAAAATCATCAAGATTAGGCTCAAAAGGCCTGCCTTCGCTATAAAGTTTTTTCGCTTTATTTAGAGAAATTAAGTTTGGATAGATGACTCTATTTGGATTTTCGTCGGCTAAAAAGTTGTTTTTCCATTTGCAGTATGGGCAATCACCTTGGTCATAGACATCCTTTTTTATCATCTCTTTGCAAACCGAACAGGGTTTGTCAAAAATTTCATCGTAAATGCTTTTATTTTTCATCATATCTCCTTTTAACAATAGTGATTATTGATTTCCCTATTTGGATCGTATTTTAGCCTTGGATTCTTTTTAGTCCAATCCCATGGATGGTCATGTGGGAATTTATGTTCTTCGCCTTTATTGGAATGTTTCCAATCTCTATTCATTTCGGCTCTCCCATTTGAATCGTACCATCTTTGTTGTAATAATTCATTTGGATTTTCAATGTTATACAAATCAATTCTTGTATTCGGGTCTCCATAAGCTTTTAAACTACCTATTTTCCCCAATTGTGGTTTTATTCCGCCACTTGGTTTACACATTCCCATTATAGCACCTCCTGTGGCAAAATTTCAAAGTTTTTTGAGATTGTTTCTCCACCCATACCTATAATTTTGAATTTTAAATTCTTGCTGATAACGATAAACAAATGAATTTTATTGTATAGAAAAAGGAGCCTTTTTATTGGCACCTTTTATATATTAAGTTTCTTGCAAAAAATCAGTTAAAGTTACATTATCCCATAAGCCTTTTAATAGTTTTCCATTTATTTTTGCATTTTGTTCAAAATCATATATATCATTGAATAATTGTTTTTCATTTGTTTGTATATTTAATAATGCTATTTTTTTATTATCATCATCATATAAAACGCCATACCTTGTGTTATTTAAGGTAAACTCGACTTCTCCATAATTGTTATATGTTTCAATAAAATCATTGAAATTTGCTAATGTAGCAGACTTTCCATTGTTATATTGTTTTATAGCATTATTCAAAGATGGAATATTTCTTATACCAGGAACGTTTGGATGTTGATAAGATTCTTCTGATTGTATCCAACCGCAATTCGGGCAGGCATTACTATTTCCATATTGATCTGTTTCAATCCTGTTCTTGCAAACATCACATTTTGCTATTCTTTTAATCTCTTTTTCCATTTTTTCTCCTTTAACAAAAATTATCATCTACTGCAGAATGTTCTTTGCTTCTTTGAGGACCTTTGTTAGCATTCCAATTCCAATAATGGTCATGTGGGCGAGGGTAGCCATGATTATAGTCTCTATTATGAACAACCCAACAATCTGCTCCATACCATCTTTGTTGAATTAGTTCTCTTTTGTCATTATACAAATCTACTCGGACATTAGGTTTTTTGTATTTACGTGGCAAGCTTCCTAATTTTCCGACTTCTTTTTCAACTCCGCCACTTGGTTTACACATCCCCATTATAACACCTCCTGTGGCAATATTTCAAAGTTTTTTGAGATTGTTTCTCCACCTAATATTTCGCACTGTCCATTTGCTTTTTTAATTGCAAATTCACGGAGTTTATCCCAATCTTTTTTAGATAGTGTTTTGCTAAAATCGTTGTTCCAAGCACCTTTTGGGAGCATATTTGTTCATCATTTTAAATCTCCTCTTATTTTAAATACAAAAAAAGAATAACACCTAAATTTTTGTGTTTTCAATGTTTAGTGCCAACTTTTTTGTTATATATAATCATATTGTCTAATAAAATACCATATGAAATTTATAACCGTAAAAAAGCGCACATTGTGTGTTATCTTGTCAGGCATAATTTTGCTTTGCTTTGGTGTTGGGGTCTGTTTTGCAGTTAGGGCGACAAGTTCGCCGAGAGCGCAGCACTCCATTGTGATTGATGCAGGGCACGGCGGAAGAGACGGGGGCGCTGTTGGCAAAACCACAGGCGTAACTGAAAGCAAGCTTAATCTTGAATATGCCTTAGAGCTCAAAGAGCTTTGTCAACAATTTGGGTTTGATGTTGTGCTTACAAGATCAACAATGGATGGACTATATGACGAAAGCGCCCCAAATAAAAAGAAAAGCGAGATGGAAAAGCGAAAAAATATCATAAACAATTCAGGCGCCGACCTTATGATCAGTCTTCACATGAACGCTTTTCCGCTTCCTTCAAGTTCAGGCGCTCAAGTTTTTTATGCAAAAGGTTCAGGGCTGGGTTTTGAACTTGCAAAAAGCGTTCAAACCTCGCTAAGCCAAAGTTTTGAAAACGCAAGAGATTGCGTCAGTGTTGGCGACTATTTCGTGCTCAATTATTCAGAAATTCCCGCCTGTCTTGTTGAATGCGGTTTTTTGTCAAACCCAGAAGAAGAAAAACTTTTGCAAACAGAGCAGTATCGAAAAAGTTTTTGTTACAGCCTGCTCTATGGCATAATCAATTTTTTTGATATGTGATTTTAAAATGGTTAATTTTCAAATTGCAAGTTTTGAGTTTGACAAAACTTTGCAATTTTTTTATACTTATGAAAAGAAACAGAATAAAAGTCGAGGAAAGATTTTGCTTTTTGAGTTTTAACCCATCACAAAAGCAAAACCATTCAGTGCAAAGGAGGCAAAATGCTTATAGTTCTTTCTGGTGTTTCAGGAAGCGGAAAAAACACTGTGATTGAAGAAATTTTGAAAACGCGAAAAGATTTTAAAGTTTTTCGCTCTGCTATCACCAGACCGCCAAGAGAAAATGAAGAGCAAAAAGGTTTTTATATTTTCGTTTCGCCAGAAGACTTTTTAAAAAAAGTTGAAGAAGGAGCTTTTTTTGAATATGAGTTTTTGCATAACTCTTACAGAGGAATTTTAAAAGATGAACTTGAAAAAGCAAAAACGGATGAAAAACATCATTATATTCGAGATATTGATGTCAAAGGCAATCAGAAACTGCGAAAATTTTTTCACAACAAAAACATCTTGTCAATCTTTCTTGAAGCGGACGATAAAGAGCTTGAAAGGCGTTTGAAGAAAAGAGGCGAAAGTGATCAGCAGATAAAACTTAGGCTTTCAAGAGCACCAATGGAAAGAACTTATAAAAAAGATTACGATCTTGTTATTGAAAACAATGACTTAAGTCAAACGGTCAAAAAAATTTTAGAGGTTGTTGACGAGCACAATTGACCATTTTCTGCAAACTTCGACATAGTCTGACAGCAATCGACTATGTCTTTTTTAAACAGTTTTTTATAATTGAAGCATGGAGATTTTATGAAAACAAAGCTTTTCTTTTTTGCTCAATTTCTTGCTTACATAATTTTATTTTATGTTTTAAATCTTGCGTCAATTGCTGGACTTATTTATCCGTTTTCGTTTGCTATGCTTTTTGCTCTTGCCTGGGCAAATCAAAAAGTTTGGCTTTTGTCGCCAGCGTACATTATTTCAGCTCTTGTCAATCAGTTTACGCTTCAAAACGCAATTTGCACTCTTGTAACAATTTTTGCCCTCGTGCTGCCTTATTACGTGCATGTTTTGTGTAAAAAAGGAATGAAAAAATGGGAGCTTTTTTTGTGCCTGGCGGTCAGTCAAACGGCAAGCATTTGTTTTCAGGCGCTTGGCGGGGTCAACCCAATTTTGATTGTAATAAACCTTCTTACAGCGATTGCTTTTTGTTACAGCGCCATCACAATTTTTGAGCCTTTGCTCATTCGGGGAACAGCCTTCAAGTTTTCAAATTTTGAAATGGTTTGTGCCTGCATTCTTCTTGTTGCGTTTTCGGCAGGGCTAAACAATTTCAACCTTTCTTCTTTTTCTTTCTTGAAGTTGTTTGCAAGTTTTTTGATTCTTGCCTTTATTTATACCAGCTCTTCACGGTCTGGCTTGCTTGTGGCTGGACTGATTGCTTTTGGCAGTATGCTTTCTTCAAACAATCCAATATATTTCGCTCCACTTATGCTGTGGTCATTGTTTGCCAGCATCTTCACCACCAAAAATCGCATCTTTTCAGTGATTGGACTTGTTGCTGCAGAACTGATTTGCGGATTTTATTTTAGGCTATACTACACCTTTGGCATTATTGAAATTTTACCAGTTTTGATTTCTTGCCTTGTTTTTTATGCTATTCCATCAAAGTGGTATCAAGAAATTGGCGCACTGTTTAATACGTCCGGTCAAAAAGTTGCTGTGAAAAATCTGATCAACAGAAACCGAGAAATGCTTCATCGCAGACTTGACAATCTTTCAGAAGTGTTTTTTGAGATGAACAGTGTTTTTAAAAAGCTGATTAAGTCAGAGCTTAGCCCAGAGCAAGTCAAAGAAATGCTGTATAATGAATTGCGCTCGACAATTTGCAAAAATTGTCCAGAAGAAAAACATTGTCATCGCACTTTTTCAAATGACACAAAACAGGTTTTTGAAGAATTGGTCACAATAGCTCTTGAAAAAGGTCGCATAACAATACTGGATTTGCCAAGCTATTTGACCTCTCGTTGTGGCAAGGCCAATATGCTTATCAGCCAAATAAACACCTTGACGAGTCAATATAAATCATACAGTCAGCTGGTGGGCAATGTTGACACCAGCAAACTGTTGATTTCTGATCAACTTGCAGGAGTTGCTGGCCTTATGAAAGATCTGTCAAAAGAGGTTGAGCCAATTCTGACTTTTGACAATCACAAAGAAACAGAATTGATTGATGAGCTAGCCTTCAACAATATTGCTTGTGCTGATGCGGTGGTGTATGACAAAAACGCAAGAACGATGATTGCATCACTGGTTGTAAGAGACGAAGATGTGATCAAAACAAAGCTTCAATCGGTGGTTTCAAAAGTCTGCGGCAACAATATGGCAATTTATGAGACCTATCCATCGACAAAAGCAGGGCTCACAACTGTCAATTTAAAAACGGCTCCAAGATACGACTGCATTTTTGGCATTGCTCAGCAAAACAAATCGGGCTCAGCTCAGTCAGGCGATTGTCATAGCATTGAAAGGCTTGACGGCGACAAATTTATGTTTGCCATCTGCGACGGCATGGGCAGTGGAGAGCAGGCGAAAGAAAAGTCAGAAACGGCCATAGGTCTTGTTGAAAATTTTTACAAGGCAGGCTTTGACAACGAAATCATTTTGTCTTCAGTCAACAAACTTCTCAACCTTGAAAAAGATGAAATGTTTTCAACCATTGATATTTGCGTGGTCGATCTTAAAAGCGGCATTGCAGATTTTGTAAAGATGGGCGCCACAGCTTCATTTGTCAGAAGCGAAGACGGTTGCCAGGTGCTTGAAAGTGGAGCTTTGCCTATTGGAGTGATTCAAGAAGCAAAACCTTTGGTCAAAAAAGTTGTGCTTTCTGAAAAAGATTTCATTGTGCTTTCAAGCGATGGTGTCAATGACTCGTTTGGCAGCGATAATGACTATCGAGATTTTTTGCTGACAATCAAAACAACAAACCCACAAGAGTTTGCTCAAAGCGTGGTTGACAAAGCTCTTGCAAACAACAATGGCTACGCAGTCGATGATATGACTTGTTTGGTGGTAAAAATTTTTTAATTTAAAAATTTTAAGTTTTCAAGCAGATTTTACGAAAAAAAATTGTTTAAAAATGCAAATTATTTGTTTTTTTCATATTTTACTATTGCTTAGATCTAATTTTTAGTGTATAATATGTTTTGCAAAAAATGACTATTTTAAGGAGACAAGATGCAAAACAGTATTGAGACTTTTATTGACAAGACAAAAATGATAATGCCAGGCGATGTGATTGGTGTTGGCTTTAGTGGTGGCAGCGATTCAATGGCGCTTCTTCATTTTTTGGCAAGCAATCAGCAAAAATATGATATCGAAGTTGTTGCAATTCACATTGACCATGGAATAAGAGAAAACAGTTATGTTGATGCAGACTTTGCAAAAGAAAAAGCAAAAGAGCTTGGCGTCAGATTTTATAAGTTCAGAGTTGATGCGCCAAAAATTGCAAAAGAAAAAAACATAAGCATTGAGTCGGCTGCAAGAGATGCTCGTTACGGCGTTTTTAAAACGTTGCTCAGAAAAGGTCTTGTTGACAAAATTGCTCTTGCTCATCATATGCAAGATCAGGCAGAGACTATTCTGATGCACATTTTTAGAGGCAGTGGAGTGTCTGGCGCAAAAGGAATGGAGCCTATCAGAGACAATGTGTATATCAGACCAATGCTGAGCACCACAAAGCAAGAGATTTTGCAATATATTGAAGACAACAATCTTGACTATGTCAACGATGAAACAAATTTTGATTCAACTTACAATCGAAATTTTATTCGAAATGTGATCATGAAAAACGTTTTGACAAGATGGCCAAACGCAGTCAAAGCAATCGCGTCTTTTGGTCAGGCGGTCAGCGAAGACGATCAGTATATCAACAAAAATCTTTTTGCTGATGCTGTGATTATCGATGGCGATGAAGCAAAAATTCCAACAAGCTATTTCTTTTTTGACAGACCGCTTATCACTCGCATAATTTTCAGAGCGCTTAGCAATATTGGCATCACCAAAGATATTGAAAGAAAGCATATAGACATGATTTTGGACCTTGCAAAAATGGAAAACGGAAAACGAATCAGTTTGCCTTTTGATGCTGTTGCAATCAAAGAATATGACTATGTTGCTATTGTCAATAAACATAAAGACGAACAGACGTTGGAGCAACCGTTTAAATGTGGAGAATTTGAAGTCGAAGGTTTTGGCAAGGTTTGCGTAAAACGAGTCAAAGATTTTCAAGCAAAGCCAGGAGTTCTTTATGTTGACTATCGCAAAGTGCCAAAAACTGCAACTTGGCGATTCAGACAAGAAGGGGATGTTTTTGAAAAATTTGGTGGCGGCAGCAAAAAATTAAAATCGTATCTGATTGACAAAAAAATTCCACTCCGCATTCGAAACATCTTGCCTGTGCTTGCAGACGGAAACGAGATTTATGCTATTGCCGGTGTTGAAATTTCAGAAAAGGTAAAAGTGGAAAATGTGCCAACTGCATATATGATTGAAGTGAAAAAAGATTAAAAAAACTAGCAAAAATTATGCTAGTTTTTGTTTTTGAGCAAAAGATGTCTTGTCAACGCCTTTGTTTTTTTGCCAGTCTAATGTTTCGGCAAATTTTTTGGTGCGGAAGATGAGAGTCGAACTCACAAGGTATTGCTACCACAGGTACCTGAAACCTGCGCGTCTGCCATTTCGCCACTTCCGCATATTAAATTGAGAAACATATTTTATCAAAAAATATATTTCGTTTTCGCGCAGGTTTCAAAACCTTCGCGTCTGCCACTACCACCCCAAAAACTTGCAGTATTTTTGGGGACCCCGGATTCGCCACTTCCGCATAAAACGTTAAAAGTTTATCTCCCGTTTCGCGTTTTCAAAATTCATACGCACACTTTATTCTAATCTTTTTCTTTGAAAAAGTCAATCTTTATTTTGAAATTAAATGTTAAATCAAATTAAATTGTTTTTCGCCAAAAAAAGACAATATTTTGTTTACTAAAAAAAATATTACGCATATAATACAAGTGATAAGGAGGGATTATGAAAAGTTTTATCAAAGGGATGGACGGACTTGCACTTTGGATTAAAATAATTCTTGCATTGCCATTTTTGGACATTGTTTGGAATGTTTATCGGCTTGCACGTTCTATCGACAAAGGAAGTGTTTTGGGAATAGTTCTCGGCATTCTTCTGATTATCGTAGGAATTCCATTCATGTGGCTTGTTGACATTATTTCACTCATTGTTGCAAACAAAATTTTGTGGATTGATTGAAAATATAAAAACGCAAATCGCGTTTTTTTATTTTGCAAAAACAAGGCTTTTATGTATAATAGGTTGTGTGATTTGCTTGTGTCAATCACATGAAAAATAATACTAAAAAGGATGGATTTATGAAAAAAGTTGCAATAGTTACCGACAGCAATTCTGGCATTACTCAAAGCCAAGTAAAAGATTACGAAGGACTTTATGTTATCCCAATGCCTTTCACTATAGGGGAAGAAGAATATTTTGAAGACATCAACCTTTCGCAAGAAGAATTTTATCAAAAACTTCTTTCAAACGAAGATATTTCAACATCACAGCCAGCCATTGGCGATATTGTTGAGCTGTGGGAAAAACTTTTGAAAAAATATGATCAAGTGGTGCATATTCCAATGTCAAGTGCTCTTAGTATGTCGTGTGAAACAGCCAAAAATTTTGCTAAACAATTTGATGGAAAAGTTCAAGTTGTTGACAACCATGCAATTTCTGTAACGCTTAAAGAGTCTGTTTTTGATGCTCTCAAACTTGCCAAAAAAGGTTTTGATGCAAAGCAAATAAAAGAAGCTCTTGAAGACAATAAGAAAAACAGCAGCATTTACATCATGGTTTCAACTCTTAAGTATCTTAAAAAAGGCGGAAGAATCACTCCTGCAGCTGCTGCGATCGGCACGCTTTTGAAAATTAAGCCCGTTCTTCAAATCCAAGGTGGAAAACTTGATCAATTTGCCAAAGTGTTAAACGAAAAAGTTGCTCGAAACAAAATGATTGAAGCTGTCAAAAAAGACTTCGAAACACGTTTTAAAGACTTTGTAAAAAAGGGACGAATGCGACTTTATATTGCTCATACAAATTGTCAAGAAAAAGCACAAGCTTTTGCAGAAGAAGTGCGAAAAGCAATTCCAAATGTGCCACTGACATATATTGATCCGCTTTCGCTTTCTGTCGCTTGCCACATTGGAGACGGTGCACTTGCAGTGGCAACTTCAAGGGTGCTTGAAGAATGAAAAAAGTTGCAGTAATCACAGGGGCCTCTAGTGGCATAGGCCAAGCCTGTGCAAAAACATTACAAAAAGAATATGTGATCTACAATCTTTCGCGTTCGGGTGGAAATGAAAGGTCTTTTTATAACTATAAAGTTGACGTCAACGATTTTCTCAAAGTTGAAGAAATCGCCAAAGAGATTTTTGAGCGAGAAGGCAAAATTGACCTGCTGATCAATAATGCAGGTTTTGGCATTGCTGGAGCCGTTGAAGACTGCTCGCCGCAAAACATTTATTCGCTGATTGACACAAATCTTTCGGCCGTCATATCTGTTTCCTCAATTTTCATTCCTTATCTTAAAAAGTCAAAAGGCAGAATTATCAACATTTCTTCAGTTGGAGGGCTTGTTCCTTTGCCTTACCAAGCGGTTTATTCCGCAAGTAAAGCTGGTGTGGAAATTTTTTCAAGAGCGTTGGCAAACGAGCTTGAGCGAAGCGGCGTCAAGGTTACAGCCATTTTGCCAGGAGATGTTAAAACAAACTTTACCACCGCAAGAATTGTGGAAAACAAGCAACAAAAAGCGGAAGAAAGAGAAAGAATTGACAAAAGCATCAAGAAAGTTGAGAAAGACGAGCTGAGCGGCAAAGGGCCTGAAAGTGTTGCCAAGGTGGTAAAGAAAGTTGCAAACATGAAAAGGCCTCCACTGCGAAAGACCGTTGGGTTTTCATATAAGTGTGTAAGTTTTTTGACAAGAATTTTGCCAACCAGGCTTGTCAATTTTATAGTAAAAAAGCTTTATTGCAAATAAAAAACTCAAAGATTTCTTTGAGCTTTTTTATGCCAAATTTTTAATAGTCCTCTGTTTTCTTTTTTGCTTTTTCGCATATTTTTTTAAAGCTTTTTCTTCATTTTCTTTTTTGACTTTTTCAATCAAAAACAAATATCTTTGGTAAGCTTTTTCAACAACTTTTGGCCATGGCAGATACAGATCATCAAAGGCTTGTTGACAAACTTTTTGATATTCTGTTTCGTTTTCAAAAATTTCGATAATTTTTTCAGCATAGAGTTCTTTGTCATTTTCAGCTAAATACCCATTGATGTTGTCCGTAACAGTGTCTGCCGTTGCGGCTCCTTTCAAAAACAAAGCAGGAGTTTTTTGGCTTGCAGCTTCAATTTGAACAAGCGAAGAACAATCGTAAAGTGAAGGAAACAAAAACAAATCGGCAAGAGCATAAATTGCGCTAAGTTTGTTTCTGTCAGTAATTTTGCCAAGAAACAAAACTTCATCTTCAAGCTTTAGTTTTTTGACTTCTTTTTTTATGTATTCTTCATCTTGGCCAGTTCCAACAAAAAGCATTTTAAATTTAAAATCTTTTTGTTTCAAACATTCAAGGCTTTTGACGAGAAAATCAAGATTTTTCAAAAGATTGAGCCTTCCCACAAACAATAAAATTTTTTCATTTGGTTTTATTCCATATTCGCTTTTCAGCTCAGTCAAATATTTTTCATCTTCAAAAGGTTTCATGTCTGTGCCGTTGAGCATAACAAGAGGTTTGTTTTTGATTTTGTATTCTTCATAAAATATTCTGCCCACTTCCTGATTGACAGCCCAATTTTCTGTTGTATGGTTGAAAATCGCCCTAATTGAAGCCATCAAAATTTCAACAACAGGCGCCAAAAAAGGCGTTTTTGCACTGCGCTTAAAATCTTTTTTGAATTGACTATGCATTGTTGCAACACATGGTATGTGATGTTTTTTTGCATAATCAAGCCCAACCTTACCCAGAGTAAAAGGCGAATGAATATGAACAATGTCAAGATTTGCATCTTTCAAAATTTTTCTAAACTTTTGGTCAAAGCTTGGGGCGGGCAGGTCATAATCCAAAAAAAACACTCTCATAATATTGCTTCGCACAACTCTGTAAGGAAAATTGTCATTATATTTTTTTCTTCCTTTAGGGACAAAAACAATCACGTTGCAATTTTTACTTAAATATTTTGCGTAATTGTCAACAACCTGAATAACCCCATCCACCATAGGATAAAAAGAGTCGCAGAACAAGCCAATATTCAATTTCTTTTCCATATATTCACCTACCAATCTACTATTTTATGCGAAGGATCTTTCACGTCATCGTAAAAATCAAAATATCTTGTTTTAAATTTGTTTGCAGTGTTTTTTATTTTGGCTTTGTTCTGTTTTTCGACTGTTTTTTGATTTTTTTTGTTCATAGACCAAGTTTAACAAATATCAAAAAAAAAGTAAAGAAAAATCCTATGCAAACAGCAGAGATTGCGAGAAAGATGTGAAAAAACAATGTTTTTGTCTTTTTTTGTCTTTTGAAAATATTTTTAAGTTTTTCTCACAACTTAACAGCAGGAGGTAGAAATGAAGAAAGCAAATTTGAAAGTTTTTTCGCTTTTGATTGTTTTTGTTGCAATGCTAGGGTTATTATTTGGTCAAGTTACGATGGGAATGCAGTGTTTTGCACAAGATCAAGCTCAGCAATCAGTTACCGCTCAAACTAAAGTTGTTGTGACTGGCTCATGCAAACAAGAGTTTGACGCAGACAGCGCTTGCGTTAATGTTCAAGTTGAAACGCTCGACCTTGACAAAAATGTTTCAAAAGAAAAGAATAAAGAGCTTTTGCAAAAAGTTATTTTGGCTTTAGAGCAAGAGGGGGTTTCAAAAGACAATATTGAAATTTCTTATTCAAGCGCCTATCTGACTCGAGAAGGTTTTTCAAATTGCTGCGGAACTCGCATTTGCACCACTTTAAATTATCAACTTGACGACCTTTCTCTTTTAGATTCTTCAATTGAAAAGGTGTATCAGGCTGGCGGCGAAGTCAGTTCAATAAATTTTAAGCTCAAAGACTATCAGTCAAAATATAACGATCTTCTTTCCCTTGCCATTGAAAGTGCAAAGGCAAAAGCGAAAAAGCTTCTTGGCAAAGAAGAGATTTCTGTTTTAAAGTTTAAAGAAGAGTGCTCTTATCAGTGTGACAGCAAATATCAAAGCTATTATCAAGGTATGTCGCAAGAACTTTTCAACAGCAAGATTGAAATTGAAGCAATAGTTGAAATTGTGGCATATTAAAATAAAAAACCGCAGTTTTGCGGTTTTTTTATGTGAAAATTTTTTCAAGGCACAAAAATTTCGATTGCTTGTTTGACAATTGAAAGGTTGACTTTGTTTGCTTCAAAGCACTCGCCATCCAAGTTGAAATTTATTTTTTCTTGGCAAGAAATTTCCACATTTGAAGTGTGTTTGTTGACAACTTTTTTGCCGCAGTTAAGACCAAACAGAAACAATTTTATTATTTTAGAAAAATCCGCAAAAGAAGGCTTTTCGGATTTAGATTTGATGATCACAGCTCTTGCTTCTCCATCATCAAGCAGGGCGTTTTTTTCTATTTTTTGCCCTGCGACAAACCTTGAGTTTGACAAAAGAAAGAAAGAGCAAAGGCAAGAAAGTTTTTCATTTTCAAAAGCAAAATCCAGATTTTTGTTTTTTGTTTGTGAAAATTTCTTTAGAGCATGAAGTCCATAGGCAATCCTTCCAAACTTTTTCTTTGCTTTTTGAGATGTGTTGTAGCTGGTTTCAGTGAAAAGTCCTGCAGCAAAAACATAAATGCCATAGCGGTTGTTGACTTTTATCACGTCATGCAAAAAAGTTTTTCCGCTAGCAATCACCTTAAGCGCCTTGTCTGTGCAGTGTGGGATTTTAAGGCTGTGAGCCACATCGTTGACAGTGCCAAAAGGTAGCAGCCCCAGTTTGATTTTTTTGCCAGTTTGCAAAATGCCGTTGACAGCCTGGCTGATTGTGCCATCACCGCCAGCAACGACCACACAATCAATTTCGTTTTGATATGAAATGATGCAGTCAACAATGTCCTGGCTGCTTGCTGAAGGGTGCACAACAACAAAATCAAAAAGGCTCTTCAAGCAAGAAACAATCTTATCAAGCTTTTTTGCAATTTTGTTTTTTCCACTTTTGGGATTAAAAATAAAAAGACATTTCATATCTTTATTATATACTTTTTCGACAAATAAAGTCAAAAAAACAGATAAAGATAAAATTTTTGAGCATAAAAAGAAGAAACAGGCTAAATTAAACAAAAAAAATGTTAAAAAAATTTAAAAGAGCAAATTTTATTTTTTGTTTAAAAATTATTATGATATAATCAACTCATGAAAACTTCGATAAAAAAGAAACTTCAAAAAGACAAAAATTTGCGCTTTGCTTGGCAGATATTTATGGTCGCGGTGGCTGGTGTGATCGGCGGATTTTCATTCTGCTCATTTTTTGAGCCTGCCCAGATCATCCCAACTGGCTTAAGCGGTCTTGCTCAAATCATCCACAACCTTCTCTTTCAGGTTGGAGTGGATTTGGCAACATCTCTTATTTATCTTATCATCAATGCAATAATTTTTGTTTTTGCACTAAAATTTTTTGGAATAAAATTTATCATTTTGACATTGGTGGGGCTTGGCACTTACACGCTTTCAATGCAGTTTATGGCAATCCCGGCCATCACTTCTCAAGCAAGCTCAGACCCACTTTTGTTTTCTATTGTCGGCGGTGCGCTATATGGCTTTGGTGTTGGAATAGCTTGTCGCTATGGCGGTTCAACTGGCGGAAGTGATGTGTTGGCGGTGATAATAAACAAATATTTTCCAAGAGTGAAACGCGGCATTTGCATATTATTCATCAATATGGTGGTCATTGCTTTGACCGTTGCAACCAGCGGAATGAGCACTGCGCTGTATGCAATCATCGTTGCAGTGATAGGCTCGTGGGGCACAGATTTTATTTTAGACAAAGTCAAAAAAGTCAGAGCCTTTTATATCATTTGCGATAAAGACGAAGAGATAGCAAACGCTTTGCTCAGACAATACCATCGTGGTGTAACGCGCATTGATGGTCAAGGAATGTTCTCAAAAAAAGACAAAGCTGTTTTGCTCACGCTTATTCCTGACGTGCAAACAGAAGAGCTTCGAGCAATCGTCAAAGAAATTGAACCAAATGCTTTTGTTTTTTCAAATGTTGTTTCAGAAACTTATGGTGATGGAACTTTTTTGAAAGAGCAGAGCGTGTTTAAAAACAAAATTTTGAAATCACCAAATATTTTGAAATCATCGATAAAAACAGAGAGAGTGCAACTCGTCAAAAAGAACAAATTTTTGAGAAAAAAGAAATTGAGATTAAGCTGAAAAACAAAGAAGGAAAAATAAAATAAAAACCGCAAAATCTGCGGTTTTTTTGTTTGTTTCACATTTGTTTTAACTGTTCTTTTTTGGTGGTGGCGGTGGCGGTATTTTAATCTTTGCCGAGCCGCTTGCTTCTGTTCTTTTTGGCGGTGGTGGTGGAATTTTAATCTTTGCCACCTTTTCAGTGTCAGACTTTGTTGTTGTCTTTGTTTTTTCTTGAGTGGTGGCAGGGCGTTTTGGCGGTGGCGGCGGAATGGTTGGTTTTGAAGTTTTTTGCGGGCTCGAGCCAACTTCATTTGCCGTCTTTTTTTCTGCCGATGCGACTTCTGCGCCATTGTCATTCTTTTTGTTTGCTGTTTTCTCGTCGGTCGGAGGTGTTGATATCACAACATTTTGCTTTTTGAGCTGTTGATAGGTATAACTCAAAACGATCAACTGATAAAGGTCAACCGCAATGATAAGCGAGCATGGCACAACTGAAAGACAAACTATACCGATAGGCGAAGTTACAAAAGAAATAAGGTCTGTCCAAAAGTTGCTCTCTTCAACCCATCTTCCGATCACATAGTTTTGATAAATTTTCACACTGTCAGGGTTTTCGTTGTTTGAGCCTTGTGTGGTGAACCATCTTTCGCCATTGGCATCAATTTCAATTGCAACAATTTCGTGGAACAAAATTCTGGCATCGCTTGCTTTCTGAGCAGGGCGATTGGTTGGGGTGACCATTGATGGAGAGGAGCAGTTTGGGTCAAAGTCTTGGAAAAACGCGATATAATCTCCACGCTGACCAGTTTCATCATCACGGGCTTTCAATTCTGCAGGATTGATTGATTTGACATAATAGGTTTCGCCAATTTTAAAGCCGGCATCTTGCATAGAACCGGAGATGATTTGTATTTGCGTGTAACCAAAAACTGAAGGCACGCCATTTGTAACTCTTGTGATCATGATTGAAAGCGAAAATATTGCAACCAAAATAAGAATTGGCACAAAAACGACATTGAGAACAATGTCCAGAATTCGTCCAATTTTTTCCATTTTTCTTGATTTTGCTGCGTCCATCGCTTTTATTATACACATATTGACAAATTTTACAAAATAAAAAAAGGCTTTACAAGAAAACCTTTTTTAATGTTTTTCAATTAACCTTTTGTTTGGTCAATAGTTATGTTAAGATCAAAGTCAACGGCTGAAGCAGGAGTCATTTCTCCAAGAGCGGTGTTTGCTGCAACAATGATATAGTATGAAGTTTCTGTTGCACTGTCAAGTGTCACATCAATGTCTAAAGCGGTGTTGTTTGCAAGAGTTTGCATTGAAGCAGAAAGAGATGCACCGTGGTAGATTGTAAGCTGAGCGTTGTCAACAGCTGAAGAAGAGATGTGAGCATAAGTTGTGATTACGCTAGACTCATCATCAACAGATTGGTTTGTAAAGTCGATTTTGTAAGCATAGTAGTTGTGTCCGTCAGCTTGGCTGAAAAGAATTGCTGTAGGAGTGAAAGTGTCAGAGTTTGTTTCAGCAGTTTTTGTGTCAACTTCGCTCCAAGAATCAATTGATTCTGGAGAAGCGGAGATCGCAGCGGTTCCTGCGTTTAAGTATTCAGAAACAGTGACTTCAACCCTTGTGTTTCCTGCAGTTGTGATTGTGATTGTGTTGTTGATTGTTACGCTCTGCTGTGTTGCAGCCCAAACAGAAACACCAATCAACATAAAGCATACAAGCAAGCTGATAACAAGTGAGATGATCTTGACTTTGATAGAACTTTGTTGTTTTTCTTTTTCCATTTTTTTCTCCTTTTTTTGATTTCGCTGCTATCTTAGCATAAATTTTTTTAATTTCAAAACATTTTTTGCACTTTTTTATTATTTTTCAAAAAATTTTTTTTATTCACATGCACAGTCTCACAATTTTTCCTTTAAAAAGGCAGAGATTTTTGAAAGAATTTTATGACAAAATTCAACACAATTATTTGACTAAAGATTTATAAATTATATATAATAAAAAAGGAAATTCTCTAAACAAAGAAAATTTCAAAAATCACAAGGCAGACATATAAGATTTAAATAAGATAATTGATTTTACAATTAAACAATATAAGGAGTGCGAGACAAAAGTTGGAAAAAAGATTGAAAGCCAAAATTGCAACACTGTCAATCATGCTAGCTTTGCTGGTATGTTTTTTTGGTGTAACAGTTTACTCATTGCTGATGCAATCGCTTTCAATCCAAAACCAAATCACAGTTTCTGATGATGGGCAGGCAAAGTCGATTGTCAAAGTGTGGGAGACTTTGGGGCCAGACGACAACTCTTCCATTTCCACTTTAACCCAAGAGCCGCAATTTAGTTTGGTGCTTGAAAAAAATGAAAACGAAGATAGTTCGTCTGGGCAATTTTCGGTTAGCCCAGTTTTTGGCGGTGAAAATCAATACCGCTACTTTTTGATCAAAGTTGAAATTCAAAATCTTTCAACGGTCAGCGTCAACTATTCAACAAAACTCGTCAACAGTTTGGGCGAAGACTTTGTTGTGTCTTCTCAGCTTGAAATAAAATATTATCAAAACTCGTCTGAGCAGTTTGCTTTGACAGAAAGCTTGCCAAATGGCACAATCGGCGTTAGTCAAAGTGTTGTGCAATATATTTCGCTTGGACTGCGAGATGATGTGGCTTTTGAAGATTTGGTTGCAACCGACAGCTTTGACTTTTTCTTGAATGTTGAGATGAGCGCAAATGAAAACTAAAAAACTCAACTTAAAAATCACCATTCTCAGCATACTGGTCAGCTTATTGTTTTTTGTAAGCGGCATTCTTTTGCTTGTCAAGGTTTCTTCATCGCTCACTCAAAACGCAAATGTTGGCGGCAATTTGACCGTTCAAGAGCAACCTTTCAAAAATGGTGACGGCTCAGCAAGCAATCCATATTTGGTCTCAACCGCACAAGACTTAAACAATGTGCGAAACTATCTTTATCAAAAAGATGATAATGGTGACTTTATTTTGTCAAGCCCAAATCATTTTGTTCAAACAAACGACATAAGCCTTGCAAATTTTGATTTTAACGGCGACAATGCGGGGAATTTTGATTCTATTGGCAATGAGCAAACTCCTTTTGCTGGCACTTATGAAGGAAATGGCTACACGATTTCTGGGCTTTACATTGATTCTGCAAACAATAATGTAGGACTGTTCTCAAACATTTCTTCAAGCGGGCAGATCTTTGGCCTTTCAATTTCAAGTGCTCAAGTGCAAGGTGCAAGTGTTGTCGGCTCAATCGCTGGTGTCAACAATGGTCTTATTCAATATTGTTTCAATGACAGCACAGTTATCGGTTCAAATGCAGGTGGAATTGTTGGCTTGAATGCAGGGTCTATTCTTGACAGCTATAACAGCGGAGATGTTTCAGGCTCAAACAACGGCGGTATTGCAGGCTCAAACACAGGCACAATTAGAGGAGTATACAATAGTGGGATTATTTCAAATGGCGGAGGAATCGCATATCAAAGCGATGGAATCATAAGCTATAGTGCTTTTATCAACACAAATTCTTCAGCTGTTATTTCTGGCAGCTCTGACACAAGCTCAGCAATTTCAGTTTCACAAGAGCAGCTTAATGGGCAAACAACTTTAAGCAGCAACAGCTATTTGACAGAGCATTTGAACTCCCAATCATCAATGCCAGCATTTTTCTATAGCGAAGATTCAAGCATATCGGCTCCGCAAATTTGGCTCAACAGCCAGGACTCGACCTTAAGGCTGACCGGCGACGGCACGCAAACTTCGCCTTTTGCAATCACTTCGCCACAAGCGCTTGCATTGATTGGCAAAAGTTTTTCTGCCAGCCAGTTTAGGACAATACAATTTGATCTTAATGATTTTTATTCTCAAACAGTCGACATAACCTTTAAAGGTGTTGACACAAACGGCTCTACGGCAGGAAATTTTGACCCAGTTGGTTACATTTCTGGAGGAGTGCAAAGCTTTGCAGGAGTTTATTCTGGGCAAAGCGGAGATGATCAAAGAGTGAAGATATCTCTTGTCAACATCGACACGGCATCAACTTCTGTGGCATTGTTTTGCGAAATAGCTCCCGGTGCAACTGTCGAAAATATAAGTATTAGAGAGAGCTCTTTCAACACGAGCACAACCACGCAATTCAATATGGCGGCAATAGCAGCAATCAACAACGGCACAATTGCAAATTGCGACAATTTCAGCGATATCAACAAGCCTTTGGCAGAGAGCAATTTTGCTGGTGGACAATCTTCAAACCTTGGCGGCATTGCGGCTCAAAACGATGGCACAATTTCGCTCTGCGCAAATCTTGGTGATTTGACATCCATTTATAGCGGAACAGTTACAACTGCAACGTCATTTGTTGGCGGACTGGTTGCTTCAAACAATGGCATTATTGAAAGATCTTATAATGCTGGAAATCTTAGCGGCGGTCAAACAGGCGGACTTGCAACGGTCAATTCAAATCAACTTAACCACAGCTTCAACATGGGCAATGCTGACGGAAATTTCTCAGTTGGCAATGGCAGATATTGGGAAAGCGGAATTGCGTCAAACAACTCAGGATCGATCTCTTTCACTCTCAATCTTGGCGTGTCAGACTATGGCATTGCTGTTATGAACACAGGCAGTTTCAACAATGTTTACTGGCTTGAAGGCCTTTCCTATCAAAATGTGATGAATGGCAGCACTACGGAAAACCTTATCAATGTCAATCAAATCGCAGGTATGGAAAACATAAATGGTCAAAACTTTATCGACCTTTTCAATTCTCAAGGTCAATACTGGGTTTTTGATAGGGCATACTTTTGTGAAGATGGTAACAATTATCAATTTGCACATTTAACCAGCAACTACACAGAAAAAATGCACCCGCTTGCAATGCACATCACTCAAGACGGCCGATATCATATGGTGGAAAATACTGCTCAGTTTATGGGTGTTGGCAATTATTACAACGCAATTGCATATCCAGGCTCTGGCAATTTCATTTTGCTTTGCGATGTCAATATGTCAGGTCAAACCTACGAGGCAAAAGAATATCTACACGGCGAATTTAACGGCAATGGGCACACAGTTTCAAACGTAACACTTAACACAAGTGGTTTCAACCAACTTGGCATATTTAATGAAATATCAAATGGTGGCTATCTGCATGATCTGAATTTAAACAACATTTCAATCACAAACACATCAAATAATGATGGCGGAGCAACAGGCACTGTGGCGGGCAGCGTGGGCACAGATGCAATCATCGACAATGTTCATGTCAACACCACATATGTGAATGGCAGAAGAGATACAGGCTGCTTTGTTGGCAACTTGACAAAAGAAATTTCTTCTGGCAATGGTTATATTCAAAACTGCTCAGTCATCAACGGGCAGGCCACCACCAGAGATGGCAGCGATTCAGGCTATCCAACAGGTGGATTTGTGGGCTGGACAAATGGCGGAATAATAAGGCAATGCTTCACTTACAACAGCTCAACAAGCGAGGACGGACCATATCTTGCAAATGCACACCTTAGAGTGGGTGGCTTTGTGGGGATTATCGAGTCAGATTCTCTTATTGAAAACTGCTTTGCGTATGGCTCAGTTTGGGTTGAGAGAGTAGTTTGGGCTTCTGGAATTACTACTCAAGATATGGATACAGCAGGTGGATTTGTGGGCTGGAACAATAGTTCAACTTCCACTGTAAGAAATTGTTATGCACATACTACGGTGACAAGAAGAGAAAACTGGGGCTATTCTCAAGCTGCAACTCGCGGATTCGGCCGCGGAGCACTAACAAGTTGGCAAAACAACTATTATGTTGAGGGCGACTATACAGAAAGCAACGGCGGCGGCACGCAACTTTCTTGGGATCAGATGCGTCAACAATCAAGCTTTTCAGGCTATGACTTTTCTTCAATCTGGCAGACGAGTTCAAGTTGGGGCGTTCCAGTTCCTATTGGTGCTGATCAAACACTTTCTTCAAAAGGCGTTGCCGTTGTTTCAACAGATGCAGGCTCAACCGTTCAGCTTTATAGCGGCGGCTCTCTTCTTACAACAACTACTGCAACTTCTGGTGGAGCTGAATTTCAAAACTTAGATTTTGGGTCATATTCAGCACGAATTTTCCGAAATGGACAATCGCTCACTTCGGGCAGCTACGAAACAGTTGAATTTTCGCTTTCGTCAGACAATCCATGGCAGATGGTTTCATCAAGCAGATGGTTTGCAGGCGGAGATGGAACGGAAGACAATCCTTATATTATAAATTCAATCTCGCAATGGCAAAACCTTAACAATTTTGCTCAGGCTGGAGAAGACACCTATTTTAAGCTTGCGAAAAATCTCAATTTCAACCGACAAGAAATTGTTCCAATTTCTGATTTCAGAGGAATTCTTGATGGAGATGATCATCAAATTTACAACTTTGTCATCAACTCATCAGCTGCAAGTGTTGGAATTTTTGAAAGTTTGACAAACGCAGAGATTTCAAACTTAGGCATCTCAAGTTTTGAAATAACAGCAACTTCGGCAGGGCAAGTTGGCGCTTTGGCGGCAGAAGCTTCAAATTCGACAATATTGTTTGTCTATGCTGACGGCGGGGACATTTCTGCTTCAGGGGTGATCGGCGGGCTTGTCGGTTCGATTTCTGGAACGACCATTTCAGGAAGCTACGCAAGTGTCAGCATAAGTGGTCAAAACAGTGTTTTTGTCGGTGGTTTTGTTGGGCAGGCAACAAACAGCTCGAACATTTCACAATCTTACAGCGGTGGAAATATTGTTGGTCTTAACAATATCGGTGGTTTTATTGGTTTAGCTCAAGATTCTTCCATTTCAAATTGTTACACAACAAGTGCGATAGTTTCTTCTTACAACAGCGCTCAAGACAGTTCAATAGGCGGCTTTATCGGGCAAAGCAGCGGAGCTGCCATTTCAAATTCTTTCATGCATGGAAGTGTTAAAACCAGTCTTGCAAATGCGGGAGTGTTTATCGGATACAACAGCTCTTCATCTCTGCAAAACAATTATGCTTGGAATGTCAACAACTTAAGATTAGTTCAAAGGGGCGATCAATCACAAAGCATTTCCTTCTTGACAACAGAGCAATTCCTTTCAGCTTCAAACTTCAACGGTTTTGATTTCATTTCAGTTTGGGGTATGAGCAAGCAAAGTTATCCAGTTTTAAGAAATGTGCCAAACGCTTCTGAGATTTCTGAAACAGTAATGGGTTCTGGCACTGAAAACGATCCATACCTTATCTTCGACAGGCAAACTTTCTCTGAAATTGAAGAATATTATACTCAATCTGTTTCAACGCGAAGCGGTGAAAAAATATATTTCAGGCTTATGCAAGATATTGATTTGAGTGGAGATGACTGGCAAGCACTCTTTTCATCGCAAGCTTTTACTGGTGTTCTTGACGGAAACGGAAACAGTATCACAAGTGTTTCTCTTTCAGCCACAAGCAACGGAATTTTCCAGCAAGCTCAAAATGCAATATTCAAAAATATAGTTCTATCAAATCCAAGGATTTCCTCTACAGCAGAAAATGTTGCAATACTTTGCGGCAATGCAACTTCAACAAGCTTTGAAAATATCACTGTTCAGGGCGGAACGGTCTCATCACAAAGCTCAACTGCTGCTGTGGTTGGCACAAGCTCTGATTGCACATTTGAAAACATAACTTTGCAAAACGCAACACTCTCAGGAGTTTCTGCAGGCGGCGTCTCAGCAGTTTCGACAAACGACACCTTTTCTTCAATCACGATTGAGCAGTCAAATATTTCTGCAACAAATTATGCTGGCGGTGTTGCGTCTTCAACAACAAATTCTGAAATCGGGCAGACAGAAGTGAGAAACAGCACAATAACAGCAAGCAACGCAGGCGGCATTGTTGGAAGCATGCAAGGCGGAGAAATTCTTCTTTCAAACAGTTTGGCAAACAATCTTTCGGGAGCTCTTGCTGGTGGGGTTGTGGCAAACGCATCTCAAGCAAGTCTGACAAGCGTTTATGTTGAAGGATTGACTTTGGCAAACGCAACAAACGCAGGTATTGTTGCCGGACAAATCTCATCTACAAGTGTTGTGGGGGCAACTGTAATGCTTGAAAATTCGCTCAGTGCGACTTCTTCAATCGGCGGGATCGTCGGCATCGCAAATGCTTCAGTGGTTGACAACTGCACAATCAACACAGTTTGGACGGAGGGTAACTTGACACTGCAAGCGGCAAATGTTGGCGGAATTGTGGGCTCAAGTCAAGACATGCAGTCCATTTCAGAAAACAGAATTACCAACATGGTTTTGACCTCAACTGGCGGCGGAGCTATTGGGCAAATTTATGGCGCAATCACAGGGGCGGCAAATGCTGAAAACAATATGTATAGAAACATCACAATCAATGCAAACTCTTCAACAAACAATTCTCTTGGTGGCACAACGGTAAGTGACACATACAACACAAGCACAGGCGTTATCACATATGAATGGACGCTTGTTTAAAGGAGTAAAATGGAAAAGAAAAAAACAGCAAAACTTATGATAATTTCTGCCTTGGCAATCGTGATATTTGGTTGCTTTGTTTTGCTGCCTTTTCTTGTGCCAGGGCAGGCGAATTGGATTGATAACTTGACGCTAGCACAAACTGTTACACCATTTTGGTTTAATGAATCAAACGGACAAACAACAATTTACGATGAAGTGGTTGTGCCAATCAAATATGGCAGCAATCAAACGGCAGAAGGATATTTGACTTTTACACCAACAGAGATTGTTTCTGTCAAAAACTATTCAGGCGAAATATCTTACACGCCAGATCAATACACTCTTTCTGGCAACAGAATCTCTTTTGACATAAGCTCAGGACTGCCTTACATTCAAGATGAGTGGCTTGACAACAAAAACGTTCCAGCGCAATATCAAGACGGCTCCATTATACCTTCTTCATATAACGATGGCGGAGGAACAAACAATGGGGTGCATGTTGTTGCTGAAAACGCGTTGACAAGGACAAATCATCTGATCGTCACTTACAAATATTCTTCGGCAGAAAATCAAATTGATTTTGCTCCACAACTTCAAGTTGAAAACTATCCAAACTTGATGGCAAAGCTTACGGCAGCACAGCCGATCAAAATTTTAATTTATGGTGACAGCATCAGTGTGGGGGCAAGTGCGTCAGGTTTTGTCAATTTCCCGCCTTATCTTCCAACCTGGTTTGAACTGATCAGACAATATCTTGCACAAACATATTATAACGGAGATCAGTCTAAAATAACACTTAACAATTATAGCGTTGGGGGACAATCAAGTTCTTACGGAGTTGAACAACTTTACAAAAACAGCTTTGATCAATCCGATTACGACCTTGTGATAATTGGGTTTGGAATGAACGATGCTTCCCTGAAAGTCAATCCATATCTTTTCAAATCCAACACGGCAACAATTCTCAATCAGCTTAGATCAAGTTCGCCAAATGCAGATTTTATTCTTTTAGGCTCGTTCACTGCAAACCCAAAATCCACTTTTTATGGTTTGCACGCAGAGTATATGAGTCATCTTGCAGACCTTGCAACAACTTTCAATCTTATCAATTCTCAAAACAAATCGGGTTGCACATTTGTCAATTTATATGATGTGTCAATGGGGATTTTGAGCAGAAAGCAGGCAAACAACCCAAACGACACACGATATCAATATCTTGATATTTCAGCCAACTACACAAATCATCCAAATGATTTTATGGTAAGGTTGTATGCTGGATGCATCCTATCAACTTTTATTGACTTTTAAAGGAATATTTGCTTCTGTTGTGGCAAAAATTTATTTGAGGAGAAAATTATGGAAAATAAAAACGAATTGTTTTATCAAAAGCAAAACATATTTCAAACTTCAGATAAAACGCAACTTGAAGAAATAGACGCCTTTGCAAAAGATTATATTGATTTTTTAAACAGCAGCAAAACTGAACGGGAAGGGTGCAGAGAGATTGTAAAAAGAGCCAAGCAACAAGACTACTCAGCTTTTGAATTCGGTCAGAAATTGAAAGCTGGCGACAAAAAATTTTATGTCAATCGAGACAAGTCAGTCGTGCTTTTCAAAATTGGAAAAGAAAATCTTGAAGAGAAGGGAATCAAAATTATTGCATCTCACCTGGACTCTCCAAGGCTTGATCTTAAGCCAAATCCGATGTATGAAGATGAAGGATTCTGTTTTTTTAAAACGCATTATTATGGCGGCATAAAAAAATATCAATGGGCGGTTGTTCCACTCGCATTGCATGGGACAACCATTCTTACAAATGGCAAAAAGATGGAGTTTGTCATCGGAGAAAATGAAGATGAGCCGGTTTTTTATATTTCCGATCTGCTTCCGCATCTAGGCACACAGCAAATGGAGAAAAAGGCAAAAGAAGTGCTGACAGGAGAGCAGCTTAACATCATTATTGGAGGCAAGGCTGAAACAAGCTCAAAGGTCAAAGACAAAATCAAAGAAAACATTTTGAAGATTTTAAACAAAAAATATGGTGTTGTTGAAGAAGATTTTTTAAGCAGTGAAATCAGTGCTGTTCCGGCTTTTAAGGCTAGAGAAGTTGGATTTGACAGAGCTTTTATTGCTGGATATGGGCACGATGATCGAAGCTGCTCTTATGCAAATCTGCAAGCGTTTTTTGATAGCGACCTAGATCAAACTTGCATGGCCATTTTTGTTGATAAGGAAGAGATTGGCAGCGAAGGAGATACAGGTGCACAAAACAAACTGTTTGAAGACTTGATAAGCGAACTTTGTGAAAATTTCAAAGCAAAACCAAGAGTTGTCAGAGCAAAATCTAAAGCGATTTCGGCGGATGTGACAAGTTGTTATGATCCAAATTTTGCTAGTGTTTTCGACAAAAACAATGTTGCAAAAATCTCTTGCGGAACATGCGTTTGCAAATATGATGGAAGCCGAGGCAAGTCAGGCTCAAATGATGCATCTGCAGAGCTAATGGGAGAAATCAGACAAATTCTTGCTCAAAACAACATTCAATGGCAGACTGGTGAGCTTGGCATTGTAGATCTTGGCGGAGGAGGGACGATTTCCGCTTTTATTGCAAAGCTTAATATTGACACAATTGACATTGGTTTGCCTGTGCTTTCAATGCATGCTCCATGTGAGCTAATTTCAAAAGCAGATCTTTACAGCACCTATAGTGCATACAAAGCATTTTTCAATCATGAGTGATTTTTAAAATTAAAAAGGCATAAGTTTTAAAGCATAAAAAAAGCCAAGAATTCTTCTTGACTTTTTTGTTATACATTTTCAAATTTGCTTCCACAATAAGGGCAGATCCAACCAGTATCAGTCTTTTCCATAACTCCGCCGCAGCTCGGGCATCTGTTTTGAGACATCTTTTTCTTTGGAGCTTGTTTTTCGTTTGGCACAAGGGTGTTGCCGTCGTATATATAACCGGTGATATATTTTTTGTTTATCGCCTTTCGCACATAATCTCTAGCTTCACGCTCTCGCATTTGAAGCTGACTTGCAATTTCGGCTATCGTGGTCAAATGTTCTTCCATAACAGCATCAACAACGCGCTTTTGAGTTTTCAATGTGCCATACGAAGTCCATAACATAGGAGCACCATAAAAACCAAAAACAACAAAAGCTATTCCCAGTCCAAGAAAAATCCAAAGAGAATTTGTCGCACCATAAATTATCAAAGGAATTCCAACAACAAAAGCAGTCGATGCCACGATTGAAGTGATCAGCATTTTGTTTAAAGCCTTGTCAATAGTTTTGCTTTGTTTTGTTTCTGTTTTCATATTTTTATTATATTATATATTTCAATAAATGTAAACTTATTTTTACTGAATTTTTTTATACAGCTTCTCGCCTTTGGAAAGCAAAATCCAAACAAAGATAGTCAAGGCAAGAATGTAAAAACAAAATATTATCAAAAAGTAAATTTCTATTTGCAAGCTGATCAAAATGGACTCAGCAAAAAATATAAACAATAAAATTGGAAGTCCGCAAAAGATCATCATAATAGCCATAGTTACAAACATGCTCATGCTCTGTTTGACTGCTTGGGTGACATTACTCCATTTCAGCAAAGGAAATTTTAGGTTCAACAAAAGCCCAACAACAGCGGAGAGAAAAAGAGAGGTAATTTGCACAAGCAGACATAGCAAGATGATAATAAAATTTGTGGGAATCAAAGCAAAGAAGATTATATTTGCAATGAGTATAAAAGGAAAGTAAGCCAAAATGTTGAATACCAGTTTGCTTTTGACAATATCAATAAATTTGATTGGAAGGCTTTTGAGAGATAGAAGTTTTTCGCCTTCAACATTAATGCTTACAGCACTTGGAGGAACAATAGAAATCATCATTGCACCCGAAAGAGCAAACAAGCCCACAAAAATTTCTGCTTCTGAAGCGGTAGCTCCGTTGTTTTTTGCCAAAACAGCATAAAGGATTGCAAAAAACACAAGCATAATTGCACCAATAATACAATTTACAAGATAGACGGGTGTATTTATAAGAATCATAAAATCTTTTTTTACAAGAGAGTGCGTGACTTTTCGTGGAATAAATTGCATAGAGCCCTTGTTTTTCTTGCTTGTTGAAGAAAACAAGAAATTGTTTATTCTTTTATAAGTCAAGCTTGTCAATAAGATTGCCAGACCAAAAGCGAGAAGATTTATAGCTAAAAACAACAAAAACTGCAAAAATGAATTTAGAACAATCGCATTAAATAAAGGAGGCAAAAAAGGCAGTAGAACTTTTATCCAGATCGAAATTTCGCCAGTTGAGAAAAATGAGGTCAACGAATCATTGTTTCCAAGAGCAACAAACACAATGATCAACAAAGTGAAGAGCATTGTAAAAACTGAATTTATTATATTTTTGTTTTTTAGTCTTGCAGTTGCCAAATTGATAATTATAGTCAGCACATTGCTGATCAAAAGCAAATATAATGGGGAGAAAAACAAACTTATAATAGAGTATAAAATGGCTGTGAAAGAAATAGGAGTGAAGATAAAGTAAACAACAAATGCAGGAAGAATAAAAATTGTATGATAAAATAGGCAAAGAAAATAAGAAGAAATATATTTTGCTAAAACCACAGTGCTTGTTTTGATTGGCAAAGATGAGAGAAAGTCATAATCATTTGTTTTATAGTAAAAGCCTTGTTGTTGATATAGCGTAAACATCAAAACAAACATTGAAGCGCTGATAGAGCCCACAATCAAAATCATTTTTTCTTGACCGATAGTCGCCAATTGATTAGCCAAAGAATAGAAGCTAAAGCCTAGCCCAAAAATGACAATCAAAGCTATGACGCACAAAGAGGCAATAAGCGAAAAAGAAGTCCTTTTTTTCTTATTGTTTTGTTGAAAAGATTGTTTGATATAGATTTTTGAAAGGTCAATCAGAGGTTTCATCTTCAAGCTCCAAAAATGTTTTTTCCAAGCTGTCAAGACCTTTAATTTTTTCCATAGTGCCGCTGCAAACCAGTTTTCCTTGTTTGATTATCGCAACATGTGAACAAATTTTTTCTGCGACTTCCAGCACATGTGTGGAGTAAAATATAGCGCTTCCACTTGAGGCAAGTTCGTTGAAGATAAGCTTAAGTTCGTGACTGCTTTTTGGATCTAAGCCAACAAAAGGCTCGTCCAGCAAAAGTAGTTTGGGTTTGTGAATCAGAGCACAAAGAATGGCTAGCTTTTGTTTCATGCCGTGACTATAAGACGATATCTTTTGAGAAAGCACTTCGTAAAGATCCAATCGTTTTGCATAAAATTCAATTTGAGATTTTCTTTCTGCTTGACTCAAAAGAAAAACATCAGCAATGAAATTTAATTGCTCGATTCCAGTCAAGTGCTCATATAAAACCGGATTGTCCGGGATATAATGCAATGATTTTTTTGCTTCAAAAGGTTGAGTTTTTACGTTAAAAGAATTTACGCGAATTTCGCCATCAAAATCAATGATGCCTGAAATGGCTTTAAGCGTTGTTGTTTTGCCAGCACCATTATGACCGATAAAAGCCCAAATTTCTCCAGGGCTCACATTCAGTGAAAGTTTATCAACGGCGAGTTTGTCTTCGAAAGATTTTGAAAGATTATTTATTTGCAGCATATCATCCTCGTTTTTTTATTATATCTTTTCCCATCATTATTGTCAAATGATATTGTTTAAGGGCAGAGCGAATGGGCAATAACCTTTTTGATATTTTATGGAGGTAAATTGTGGCTTATTCATTCAAAGGCGCTATTGCGTTTGGTTTGGTATATATTCCCGTAGCTCTTGTTGCAAGCATAAAAAACAACGATATAGGCCTCAACATGATCGACAAAAAAACAGCCCTTGCTCGCATAAAGAAAAAAGACCCGTGGGAAGATTTTTTTCAGGTGCGTCAATCAATTTCTTATTGGACAGAAAAAGAAAAATAGCCTGAAAATAAGCTATTTTCTTTTTTCATTAAATGGACTTAAGATGATTTTGTTTTCTTTCAAACTTTTTTGCACATCAATTATTCTTTGGTTTGATGAGCCTTTAAAGCGCAGGGTTATATCTTTTTTTTCTTTGACAAACTCGCCATCCACAATAATGTCAATATTGTTTAATAGCTTTTCAGTCCAATCAGCGTGGACTTTTCCGCCTGAAAGCAAGTCTTCAAACTGATAGCCCGTATAACACCAGACAGTTTTGTTTGGATATATTTTTTTGACCTGTTCCACCAAAGGAAGAAGGGCCTTTTGGTTTGCAATTTCCATAGGCTCGCCACCCAGTAAAGTCAAGCCGTTGACATAATCCGATTTCAATGACTGAATGATGTTGTCAATGACTTCTTTGGTAAAAGGTTTGCCATAACCAAAATCCCAAGTTTCAGGGTTGAAACAATCTTTGCAGTGGTGAGTGCAGCCACTGACGAACAAGCTTGTTCTTACGCCTTCTCCATTTGCAATGTCGTAGTGCTTGATGTTTGCGTAGTTCATTACAAATGCAAAACCCTATCTCGAATTTCTTGAGTTCTTCCTTGGTTCCAGAATTGGCTGCCAATATACCCACAAGTCCTTCGAGCAACATTCATCTTTGTTTGGTCTCTGTTTTTGCAGTTTGGGCACTCCCAAACAAGTTTTCCTGCATCGTCTTCCACAATCTGAATTTCTCCATCATAGCCGCAAACTTGGCAATAGTCAGATTTGGTGTTCAACTCGGCATACATGATGTTGTCATAAATGAAACGCATCACTTGCATCACGGCTTCAAGGTTGTCCTGCATATTTGGCACTTCAACATAGCTGATCGCACCGCCTGTTGACAAAGCCTGGAATTGACTTTCAAACTTCAGTTTGTCAAAAGCATTGATGTTTTCGCAGACATGAACATGATATGAGTTTGTGATATAGTTTTTGTCGGTAACGCCTTCAATCATTCCAAATCTTTTTTGCAGACATTTTGCAAATTTGTATGTTGTGCTTTCAAGTGGTGTGCCATAGATTGAGAAGCCAATGTTTGTTTCTTTTTTCCACTTGTCGCAAGCTTTGTTCATATATTTCATCACTTCAAGTGCGAAAGGCGTTGCACTTGGATCGGTGTGAGACTTGCCAGTCATATATTTGACACATTCATAAAGCCCAGCATAACCGAGAGAAATTGTTGAGTAGCCGCCATATAAAAGTTTGTCAATTTTTTCGCCACTTTTCAGTCTTGCAATGGCGCCATGCTGCCACAGAATTGGTGCAACATCTGAAAGTGTGCCTTTAAGTCTGTTGTGTCTGACCATCAACGCTTGATAGCAAAGGTCAAGTCGTTCGTCAAAAATCTTCCAAAACTTGTCAAAATCTTTGCCGCTTGAAAGGGCAACATCAACAAGGTTGATTGTTACAACTCCTTGATTGAATCTTCCATAAAATTTGTATTTTCCATTTTCATCTTTCCAAGGTGAAAGTGCGCTTCTGCAGCCCATCACTGGAAAGCAGTTGCCTTCTTTAAGTTCTTTCATTTTCTTTTCAGAAATATAGTCTGGCACAAGGCGTTTTGCAGTGCATTTTGCAGCAAGCTTTGTCAAATAATAGTATTTGCTTTGTGGATGAATATTGTCTTCTTCCAAAACATAGATGATTTTTGGGAAGGCTGGAGTGATTGAAACTCCTTGCTCATTTTTCACCCCTTGATAGCGCTGGTTCAGCGTTTCTTCAATGATCAATGCAAGGTCATCTTTTTCTTGTTGATTTTTTGCTTCTCCAAGATATAAAAATTCGGTTACAAATGGTGTTTGACCGTTTGTTGTCATAAGAGTGATCATCTGATACTGTATTGTTTGAACGCCTTTGTTGATCTCTTGCCTTACTCGGTTTTCAGTCATTTTTTCAACAAGCTCTTTGTTGTTTTCTTGACCGATCAGCTTGAGCTCTTCTTCAACTTCCTTTCGAAACTTCTTTCTGCTTATATCAACAAAAGGTGCAAGGTGAGCAAGGCTGATGCTTTGTCCGCCATATTGGTTTGAGGCAACTTGAGCCACGATCTGTGTTGCAATATTGCAGGCGGTTGAAAAAGAATGTGGTTTTTCGATCAAAACATTTGAAATGACTGTGCCATTTTGCAGCATATCCTCAAGGTTGACAAGGTCACAGTTGTGCATACGCTGTGCAAAATAGTCGGCGTCGTGAAAGTGAATAAGCCCTTCTTCATGAGCCTTCCAAATATGTGGTGGCAGCAAAAACCTTTTGGTCAAATCTTTACTGACCTCTCCAGCCATATAATCTCTCTGAACGCTGTTTATGGTTGGGTTTTTGTTGCTGTTTTCCTGTTTGATTTCTTCGTTTTGCCCATCAATAATGGCAAAAATCTTCTTGTCAGTGTTGTTGATTTGTCTTGCAAGTTGGCGTCGGTAACGATAGGTTATGTAGTTTTTTGCAACTTCAAAAGCACCTTTTTGCATTATACCCATTTCAACTAGGTCTTGAATTTCTTCAACACCGACAGCTCGTGAAAGTTTTTTGCATTTTTCTGTTACATCTGCTGTGATTTGGTCAATTTGTTCTGAAGTTAAGTGCTTTTGACCTTCATCCACAGAATTGTTTGCCTTTAAAATAGCATTTTTGATCTTTGTCATATCAAAAGACATTTCCTGACCGTTTCGCTTGATTATGTTCATGTGTCCTCCTTCTTTTGCAAGACGTCCTTTTGCAATTTCGTGCAAAATTCCTTGACTTTCTAGTTCCATTATACTATACTTTTTCCAGAAAAATTGTTGTTTTTACAACATTTTGAGGGGTTTATGGAAATTTTTCGAGAACTAAAGAAAGTGCCCGCTTTTGCAGGCGTCAGCGATAAAGAACTGCAGGCAATGAGCAGCTGTTTTAAGGCAGAAATTTGCTTTTTTGACAAAGGACAAGAGATTATCAGGCAAGGCGACCCTTTAGATAAAGTGATTTTGATTTCAAAAGGTGAAGCAAACGCTCAAAATGAAGATATGTTTGGCAACATTTCAATTATTTTAAATTTAAAAGCCGGTGATTTTTTTGGCATTGAAGAGGCTTATGCTGAGCAAGATTGCTTTAAAGATACCCTTGTTGCAACAGAGCCTGTTACTGTTGTGCTTTTTGATAAAACCAAGATTATCTCTCCGTGTGCAAACAATTGCTTGTGCCACCAAATTCTTTCAAAGCGAATGATAAAAACGGTCTCTTCAAGAGCGCTTGCTTTGACAGACAAAATAAAGCACCTTTCGCAGCGTGGGATAAGAGACAAAGTTCTTTCCTATCTTCAAACCCAAAGTCTTTTAGCCGGCTCAAGATATTTTGACATTCCATTCAACAAAACTGAGCTTGCATCATATTTGGCTGTTGAGCGAAGCGCATTATCTTCGGTGCTTGGCAAACTAAAACAAGAAGGGGTGATTGATTTTGAGAAAAAAAGATATCATTTAAAAGGCAAAAATTGAGCCGGTTGAGACAGGTTTGTTGCATTTTAAATTAAAAAAAGATTAATCTAGTTTTTTGGAGTTAAAAACAGTTTGAAAAATATTTAAAAAATGGGCTTTGATAAAGTCCATTTTTTATTCTTAACTATCTATCTTCAATTTAAGCATTTTCTTTTTTAGTTTTTTTGCTTTTTTGCTCGTTGCTTGCACTTTTGAGCAAATCTCTGATTTCTTTCAAAAGCACAGGTTTTGAGTTTCAATATTTATTTAGCTGCAGTTTTTGCGTAGAGCGCTATCAATTCTCTAACCTTTTTGATTTTTGGCTCGTCATAAATGTAAGCTTTGCGTGGCTTTACAAAATTTTTTGAGCCGCGTTCTTCGCTGCTGTATCTTGGTATCAACTGAACATGATAATGATTCATAGGGCCATCGCTCATTGTGCAAAGATAAACTCTTTCACAACCAAAAACTTGCTTTATGATTATCATAAATTGCTTTGCAAATCTTATGATTTTTTCGTTTAACTCATCTGGCGCTTCACTCATGTCATGATAGTGAGTTTGAGAAGAAATCATCATATGACCTTCAGCTCTTGGGTTTGCGACAAACAAGCAGTCAATATCTTCATCTTCATAAAGCTTAAGTTTTGTCTCGTCGCCAAAAATTGCTCCATTATATTTGCGGTTAAGGCAGGTTGGGCATACGCCCAGGTCAGTCAATTCTTTCGCTGACAATTTTAAAAGCTTTGATTCATCCATTGTTAAACCTCCAACATTTGCAATTATATCATTGTTTTATTCAAAAAGCAACTTCAACTAGTTCTGTTTAAAGTTTTTGCAAGATTCATTTTCGACAAAATTTGTTTTCTGCTTATGTTTTCTATAAACAAAATTTGTTAAATTAAGTCAGTTATATTCAGTGGACAAAGTCCGGCTTTTTGTGATATATTGTGTTTGATAAATATAAAGGATTTCTTATGAGCCATATTATTGAAATAAAAAATTTGAAAAAATATTTTGGAAGCACAAAAGCAGTTGATGATATATCTTTTGACGTTGAAGAAGGCGAGCTGTTTGCTTTTTTGGGGCTCAATGGCGCAGGGAAAAGCACCACGATAAACATTTTGGTTGGGGTGCTGTCAAAAGACAGCGGACAGTGCTTTGTTGATGGGCAGTCAATCGATGATATGGCTAAGATTCTGCCAAACATCGGCATTGTTTTTCAAGCTTCAGTTCTTGACAAAAAACTGTCTGTCTATGACAATTTAAGGTATAGGGCAATGCTTTATGGCATGGACAAAAAAGAATTTGAAGAAAACCTAAAATACTTCATTGACAAGCTAGACCTTAAACAAATTTTAAAGAAACAGCTTGACAAATTAAGCGGTGGTCAAAAGCGGAAGGTGGATATTGTAAGAGCGCTTTTGCACAAGCCAAAAATTTTGATATTAGACGAGCCGACAACCGGCCTTGACCCAAAAACAAGAAAGCTGGTGTGGGATATGATAAACGAATTTCGAAGAACAACAAATTTGACTGTTCTTCTGACCACTCATTATATGGAAGAAGCAAGCATTGCTGACAATGTGGTGATAATAGACGGCGGAAAAATTGTTGCGCAAGGCTCGCCTTTGGCACTAAAAAACAAATTTGCAAGTGATTACATCAAAGCATATAAATACGATAACAGGCTTTTAGAAATTTTAGATAAAACAGATATTTTATACAAAAAAGACAAAAAGTGCTTGGAAATCAAATTTAAAAATACTGATGAAGCAAAAATCTTTTTAGTTGAAAACAACTTGCTTTTTAAAGATCTTGAAATTGTAAAAGGGTCAATGGATGATGTGTTTTTGTCTGTTACAGGAAAAGATTTAAAGGAGAATGTATGACCAAACAATCTGAGTTTCGAAAACTTGGCTATCTGACGTTAAGAAATATTAAGTTGTATTTTAAAGACAAAATGACATTTTTTGTTTCGCTGATCACTCCGCTTATTTTGCTTGTGCTTTTTATTGCTTTTCTTCAGTCAACTTACGAAAACAGCATTCTATCCATTGTTGAAGATTTCAATTTAGAGCAATCACTTATTGATGCTTTCACTGGAGGATGGCTTTTTTCGTCAGTTCTTTCTACTTCTTGCATAACGGTTGCGTTTTGCTCTGGAATGATGGTGATTGACAAAATCAACAAGTCAAACATTGATTTTATGGTGGCTCCCATCAAAAAAAGCACACTGCAACTCAGTTATGTGCTTGCGAATCTGTTTTCAACTTTGATCATTGCCTTTGTTTTGCTTGCAATAGGCCTAATCTATCTTGCTTGCGTTGGGTTCTATGTCACTTTTGTTGATTTTTTGCTTGTTATTTTCAGCATCATTATCACTTCACTGTTTGGCACAATCTTAGCCAACATTATTTGGACTTTTACTCGTTCACAAGGGGTGGTGAGCGGCGTTTGCACGCTTGTTTCTGCTTTGTATGGTTTTATCTGCGGAGCGTATATGCCAATCAACACAATGGGTGAAGGTATGCAGGCGTTTGTTTCGCTTTTGCCGGGCACTTATGCAACGGTTTTGTTCAGACAAGGGTTTTTAAATGGCGTTTTAAATGAAATGGGCAAAACCTTGCCGCACGAAATGATAGACGCTATTGCAAATGGATTTGATGCTCAAATGTCTTTCTTTGGCCACGAGGTTTCAACGCTTGCCATGATTTTAGTAATAGCTATTTCAACACTGCTTTTGCTTGGAATATTCATCCTTATAAATAGTTTGAAAATGCATGAAAAGAACAAGAACAAAAAAGCGTAAGGCTAGTTATGTTGTTCAAAACCTTTTGTAAGAAAAATATATCAATGTGGAGGCAACATCAAGTTGTGAAAAACTTCTCAAAGATAGCAGATTTTAAAATTACTGGCTGTCTGTCAGTTTTAAGAAAAGGCATGAACGGATGATAATAATTTGAATTTTAGTGCAGTAAACAATCCAGTCATGTTTTAGGATTCTGCCACTATCAAAAATGTCACAAGAAAAAGGAGAAGAATTAAGAAGAAGTTGAATGAGCAAAATGTTTTGATATGGCCGAAATCTTTAAGTATCAAAAAAGCAACAATATATTTCCGCATACATGAATATGCAAGACTAAAACATTTGAAAATAATTTCGCTGAAAAAATGAAAGATAAAATTGAAAACGAAATTTCTTTATCATAAACTAATTGTCAAATGGACATTTTACAAAAAACGCCCAAACCGAGTAATCGATTTAGGCTTAGCTTGGCGGCACCAACACTATCCAGATTGAACTAAAAGTTGATGGATTTAAAATATTTTTATTTATAAGAAACAAAGATTAAAAATGTTTTGGTAATAAAATGCAAATATAGTATACTGAAATAAATAGTTGAAAAACGGAGATTGAAAAGATATATGGTTATTAATATTATTAATATTATAGCAATAATTGTTATACCAATAGTTTCAGTTATAATAGGGCAATATTTACAAAACAGAAGCGAGAAGAGAAAGGATAAAATGAGAGTTTTTACTCATTTAATGTCATATAGGTATTTTGGTTATACTGATCAAGTTTCTGTTAATGTATTAAATTCGGTTCCATTTGTTTTTAATGATAACGAAGATGTAATAGAAAAATATAATATTTACATAAAGTCGTTAAACTGTCGACCAGAAGAAATTGAAATAAAAAGTAAAGAAATTAATGATAATAAAACGAAAATGTTGGAAGAAATGGCAAAGGCTTTAAAATACAAAAATATTAATTGGGAGATAATACAAAACCCCTATCTTCCTGAAGGACTGATAAATCAAATACATCAAGAAAATATTTTTAGGCAAGGGCAAGTAGAAATTGCGAAGGCATTAACACAAAGAACATATTCATCTGAAGAAAAAATCAGTATATTAAAAAAAATAGGAGAAGAAATAGAAAATAAAATAAAAAAACAAAAAAGTAATAAAAGGTAAGTTGTTTTCTGACTTACTTTTTTGTTTACAAAATTATTAGTTTAAGTGTTAACAATAATATTTTTTATCAAACAAATAGTTTTTATTTATAAAAATATAGAATTTTAATAATTGTGTGGTATAATGATGTAAAAAGGAGAAAGAATGATTAATACATCAATAGATAAAGAATTTACTCAATGTTTTGATGAATTATATAATGATACTATAGAAAAAAATAATATAAAGTTTTTTTGTCCACTTATAGATTCAAATGAATTTGAATATGAATTTATGATTAAAAAGTTATTGCTGTATGCTCCATACTATTGTTTATCACGTGCAACACTTGAAGAAAATCTCAATCAACATTTGCTTTTGTCTCAATTAACAAGAGATAAATTTAGAGAATTTGACAAAAATGAAGGAGAATTGGCTGAATTTATAGGATATAGTTTTTTAGAAAGTGATTTAGGTGCCCCCAAAATAATATCCAAAATGGAACTTAAAACTGATAATAATATGTATTTCAATGGGGCGGATGGTGTTCATTTTCTAAAAAAAGATTGTGGGTATCAATTAATTTTTGTAGAAGCGAAAACGTATGATGATTTATATAACGGTATATGGAACGCTATTGATAGTATTGATAAATTTAAAAACAACTCAATAAAAGATGAGAAAGATGGTAAACTAAAAGGAATAAAGTTTGAAAAATCTTTAATTTCAGCTAATATAACAAAAGAGGTGTTTTCAAAAGAAGATGAACAATTCATAAAGGACATACTATATCCTAAAAGAAATGGAATAGGACCTGTTGATACAGCGTTTTCAGTTATTATACTTTATGAACCTCAATTAGATAAAAGTCTAAAAAATTTACCTAATCTTGAGTATAGAGAAAAAGTCCATGAAATTTTAAAGAATCAAATAATTGACCAAACAGAAAATATAAAATCTTTAATAAAAAAGCACAATCTTAATGGTCATAATTTTTATTTTTATATAGTGCCTATGGATAATTTATATAATACAAAACATGCTGTTCTTAAAGAGGTTTTAAGATGAGTTATAATATTATTGAAGATATGGCAAGAGAAGCTCTTAACGACGAGTATTTTATTGAATTATTTACTAAATTGGAAAACAATTTTTTCAATAAAATTGTTTACAAAAAAAATGAGTGTAAATTGAATGATTTGGAATGTTATGATCTGCTGTCCTTTGCAGATATATTATCATTGTCGATAATTGATGAAAATAAAAATATTTCCATAAAAATAATTAGCTTACTAAATGTATTTTTCAAAAACAATGCTCTTTATAATTATTATGCTAAGGGGATTATGCTGAGATTAGGTAATTTTCCAAGTTATGAATTAATATCTAAAAATACAAACATTGTTTGGGGAAAAGAACCTATGGATATTGTTGTCGAAAAGATGTTGAAACAATCAAGGAACAAAGACCCAAACAATAGTGAAAGAATATTTACAGATTCTCAACTTGAAGTATACAACAATTTAATAAACAAGAATCATTTCAGTTTTTCTGGCCCAACTTCTTTTGGAAAATCATTTATATTAAATTCTTTTATAAGTCATATTATTAATTCTAATAACAATGGAATTAATATGGCATATATTGTTCCTACTAGGGCTTTGATTTCTCAAAACATTAAGGTTTTAAAGGAAATTATAAGGGATAAACATAATTATATTTTGTTAGAAAGTCCAGATATTCCATCATGTTTTTTAAACAAAAATAAAAATTTTATTTTTGTTTTTACACCTGAACGTTTGGTTTCATATTTATCAAGCGAAAATAATCCGACTTTAGGTTACATTTTTGTTGACGAAGCTCAAAAAATGTTGGCTATAGATTCGCGTTCTGCTATATATTATCATGCGTTAAGTATGGCAGAAAGAAAAAGTTGTAAATTATTTTTTTCATCACCAAACATTAATAATGCTAATATTTTTTTAAGTATATTTGATAAGTCTGAAGATGAAAGTTTACATATAACAGAATCTCCAGTTTGTCAAAATAGATGTTTTATAGATATTGAAAATAGAAAATTGCAATATTTTTCCAATGTGACTGAGCCAAAGGAGTTAGAGTATAATTTGCCAAATAATATAGAAGATATTATATTACAAATATCAAATGAAGGAACTTCAGTTAATAAAAGTATTGTTTATTGTAATACAATTGAAGATACTATTAATTTGGCATTAAGTTTTTCTAAGAAATGCAAGAGTAAAGATAATGAAAAAATTAATAGTGCTATAAAAGTGATCAAAGAACACATTCATGAAGATTATTTTTTAATAGATTGTATCAAAAACGGAGTAGCATTTCATTTTGGCAAATTACCACAGAGAATAAGAAATCTTATAGAAACTATGTATATTGAAGGTGATATTGATTATTTATTTTGTACTTCAACATTATTAGAAGGAGTAAACTTACCTGCTCAAAATATTTACATATTGAGTAGTAAAATTGGCAATACGCGGTTAACATCTGTTGATTTTTGGAATTTGGCTGGTAGAGCTGGTCGTTTAGCAAAGGATTTGTATGGAAATGTTTTTTGTATTAGATGGGGGAATGTAGATGGTCATTGGAATAAAGAAAAAGATATAGAATTGTTAAAAAATAAAAAAGTTGAAGATGTTAAATCTCCGTTATTAACAGGAGAATCTAACTTTTATAAAAATGTCAGAGCATCCTTATTGAATAGACCGTTTACTACAACTAATCCAAAAGCAAAACAAGTGGAAATTTGGAATTCATTTGCTAATATTTTAATGATACAGAACGTTATGAATGATAGCTCGTTATTAAAAGATAAATTTATTGGTAAAATAGTAGACTCAAGAGATATATTAAACAAATTAAAAAAATCTACAACAATTTCATACAAAACTTTAAATAAAAGTCCGTTAATTAAATGGAGATATCAAGAAGCATTATTAAAATCTGAGAAGTTGCCTAATATGCAAGAACCTTCTTATGAAAGTTGTTTAGAAATATTAAATATTTTTTACGAAAAATACAATTGGGTAAAAGAAGAAAGTTTTGGGAATAATCCTTTAATAAATATGAATCATTTAAATCCTAAATCTTCTTTACAGCATTATGCTTTTATTATGTCTGAATGGATGTCTGGAACTACTATAAATATATTGATTAAGCGAGCAATAAGAAAGCAAACTGGTGGAAAATTTAGATTAAATTTTAATGAATATGTTATATTTGATCCAGATAATAAAAAACATGTAAATAAATTAATTAATAACATAATGGATGAAATAGATAGACTGTTAAGATTTAAAATTAAAAATTATTGTGAAAATTATTTTAATATATTAAGAGAAAAAGGTGTTGAAGGTGTAAATGACTGGGCAACCTATCTTGAACATGGTTCAAAAAAATATGAATATATTGAGTTACAAAAAATAGGAATTCCTAGACATTTAGTAGAAAGATTTTACGTGCAAAATAAAGAATTTTTAGTATTTGATAAAGAAGTTTTAAAAGAAATTGATTTAGAAACAATAAAGAATAAACTTAAAGATTCAACAGTTGTAGAAGATATTGAAATATTAAATATTTTAAATGACCTTAACCTATGATAAAAAACAGCAAAAATTTAATTTGCTGTTTTTTTCTTTTGTAAATTAATACAAATTTTAAAAGTGTATGTTATAATAGTTGTATATTATAGGAGAAGCTGATGATAAAGACATTTTTTGATTTTTGTTCGGGTATTGGTGCAGGTCGGCTTGGATTAGAAAGATGTGGACTAAAATGTGTTGGTCATTCTGATACAAGCAGATTAGCCGATTGTTCTTATAGGTTATTACACCAAACGGAAGATAAAAATTATGGCAATTTGAAAAAATTAGGCCAAGATAACTTACCTGATTTTGATTTGTTAATTGCTGGTTTTCCTTGTCAGACCTTTTCTGTTATTGGTAGACAGGCCGGATTTAGTGATGATAGAGGCCAAATAATATTTCATCTTTCAAGAATATTAAGAGAAAAAAGGCCAAAGTGTTTTATTTTAGAAAACGTGAAAGGTTTGGTTAGACACGATAATGGACAAACAATTAAAAAAATAATTGAAGAATTAGAAGAATCTGGTTATTCTACAACATATAAAGTTATTACAAGCTTAAATTGTGGAGTTCCACAAATGAGACAAAGAGTTTATTTTGTTGGAATAAGAAAAGATAAAGTTAATAATATTAGTGATTTTGTTTGGCCTGAAGATATGCCAATGCCGAAACTTGAAGATTATCTTATTGATAGAGTTCCAATTTCTACCTTGAATTTAGATATATTAAAAAGATATTTAGTTAATCCAACTAACGCAGGCAAATATACGGTTGAAGATTTGAGTAGGATGAATGGTAAAGTGTTGGATACAAGAATGAATGACTTAAGAATATATGATGGTAAAGTTCCAACATTAAGAGCTCAAAGAGATGGTATATATTATGTGTTTGATAATAAAATATATCAACTAACAGGATATGAAGCTTTAATATTACAAGGATTTCCTAAAGAATATGCTGACAGAGTCAAAGATAAAGTTACGGATAGGCATCTTTTAATGCAAGCTGGTAATGCTATGACTGTTAATGTAATTGAAATGCTTGGAATTTGCTTAATTCAATACTTAAAAACAAAGGAGAACAAATAATGAATAATTGGGAACAATTTGAAATAGATTGCACAAAATTTTTAAATGAACAGTTTGGGGAGTATGCAACATTCATTCATCAAGGGAAAAGTGATTCAACTGTACCGGATATAAGAGTAATAACAAAGAAAAACAAACAGTTTTATATTGAAGCAAAACACTCTCCAGCTCAATGTGGTCAGTTTGTTTTGTTGCCTAATATTGAAACTAAAAAGTTTGAATATAGTAAACTAAATTCAACAGAAATAAATAACTATTCGCAAACAATAATAGATTATATGAATAGTAATTTTGAAGAATTTAAAGAAGCAGGGACAGCTGGTAAAAATATTGAGTTTGATAATTGCCAATCAGTTTTTAACAATTGGATTATTAAAACATATAAGGATAAAGGTGTTAAATTCTTTATAACAAACAATAATGTAATATTACCAATAGAAGAATTTGCAAACTATTTTGATGTCTCTGCCAAATATAGAATTAAAAGAAGTGGATCTGGTTCGGTTGGAAATGGAAGTATGAACAAAGTTCTAGAATATATCAAATCTAAATTCTCAAATATTGAACTAAAAACCACTTATGATAAAGTTTTTATTTATACAAATGATAATTTACACAATCAGCGTTTTGTTATAGGTAAGAATGAATTTATGATATCGAGACGTGAAGATTATTTTGAAGTGCGTAAATTATCCAACACCTTTAATGCAAATGTAATATTCTCTATTGAACTAAAAACAAATAAGGAAGGAATATCAATAGCTGACTTTATATTTATTTTAGTTAGTTAGAATTTAAAAATTTTAAATATTTATTAATTGCATATTTATATGTTGCAAGATAATATCTACCAATAGGCAAGTTTCCAATATGGCGACTTGTCATTTTTTCATTTTGTCCACTTTTATCAAATAAATCCAATAATGATATACATTTATCTTTTTTATATTCTTCATCTATATCACAATTTAATAATGAATGTTCAAGTCTTTTTAATCTAGAGATATAATCACTACATAATTTTTTGGGAGTGTTATTGTTTGTTAACCAATTATAAAAATCTAATTCTCTCACTTTATACACCCTCCAATTTTTTTCCAATTTCGATCGCTATATATTGTAAGACGTCAACAACAACAGAATTTCCGAATTGTTTATATGCTTGATTTTTATTTTTTGACATTTTGTAAGAATCAGGGAAGCCCATTAATCTTGCACATTCTCTTGGATGTAATTTTCTAGGTATTCCATTCACTAAATAACCACCAGTTTTTGCAAATATGCCACCGCCGTTGGCTGACAATGTAACCGCAATTCCTTTTGTACTATATATTCTTTCACCTTGACCACCTTTATTTACAATACCTAGACGAATTGGTCTGTTGCTTGTTTTATTGTCTATTTTATTGTTGTAGTATATATCTGGTCTATACACATAAAGACTAGAAATAAGTTTTTCATCATATAATAAAAAATCTTCAACATGTTTTTGTAAAGAAAAAGTTTTTGGGAAAGAAAATTCATTTATATTTAAATCATTTCTAAAGCAAACCATATATATTCTTTCTCTTTTTTGTGGGATACCGTAATCTGTTGCGTTTAGAACTTTATAATTAAATGTATAACCTAATTCAGTCATTGTTGATTTAACAACTGAAAGGGTTTTCCCTTTGTCGTGTGTTGCGAAATTTTTCACGTTTTCCATAAATACAACTTTTGGTTTTTTAGCTTTTACTATTCGTGCAACATCAAAAAATAGGGTTCCACGACTATCTTCAAAACCGCGTTGTTTTCCACTAATTGAAAAAGCCTGACATGGGAAACCTGCGCATAAGATATCATGCTCTGGAATTTGATTTTCATCAACTTTAGTTATATCACCATCTGGTATTTCTCCAAAATTTTCACAGTAAACTTCTTGTGCAAACTTATCCCATTCACTGGAATAAACGCACTTTGCACCTAATGATTCCAATGCTAATCTGAATCCACCCAATCCAGCGAATAAATCAATAAATGTATAATTTTTTAGTGTTTGTTTTTCAATTTTAATCATATATTATCCTTTAATGTTAAAATTATAGCGCATAGCGCTAAAACATGTCAATTAATTTTATATAAACAAAGTAGGTTCAATAGTATTAAACTCGATTTTTTATATTGTTGAAAAATTTTTGTCGCGTGTTCAAATGGTGAACACGCGATATTTTTATAATTTAATTGAAACTATTAAAAAACATTTCCCGATGGTTCAAATGGTGAGCCAGTGGAAGTTTTAGAATTAAGTTAGAAAAATCAAAAAAGTTTTCTCGCTGTATCAAATGGTGATACAGCGACAGTAGTAAAATTCTAATGAAAAATCAAAAAACTTTTATTGCATGGAACAATGTAGTGAATGCG